>CANQFK010000059.1 GCA_947598585.1 uncultured Clostridia bacterium | reverse complement strand
AATGTCTCGTATAACAAGCCATAAGTCGCGCCTATTACAGAGGCAACACAACACAGAACAAGCGCAATTACAACCAATATAATTTTACTTCTTCTTTTCATATTTTCCTCCGTTTGGGAGCTTTAATGCTACAAGCAGTCGGTCGGGATCATCATTGTAAGCTCTTGCTATCAATATTGCCGAAGCAACCATAAATATCGTCAGAGCAAAAATCGGATCGCTCATCATGTAAATCGTTTTTCCCAAAAAGCTACTGCAATAAATTACCTTGCCCGTTATACGATTTACGCTGCCAATATCGGCGGTATCTATTATTTGTAAAGTCGAATCGCTATTATCCCCCGCCATTGTGATCTTATATCCGTTTTCGCCCTTTTCGATATTTTTTATTCTATGCACGATCGTAATACTGCCTCCGACGACTTTGTACACAAAAGTCACCACATCGCCTTCCTGCAATGCGTCGTACCATTCTTGCAAATATCTTTCAGGCGCATATTCGATAACTATAAGGCTTCCGACCGGAATGTCTTTTATTTGAAATTCGTCGACGCTTACATTTGAATTTTTCTCCATTGACGAGGACAAAACTATTTTCGCACCGTAACCAAACAGTCCATTCTCGGATGAAAATGCCATCGCCGCAATGATCATGTCCGACACGCCAAACAACACAATTAAAAAAATCAAAAGTTTTTTTAAGATTTTTATGGCTTTTTCGAGTTGCCTTTCTTTTGTTTTTCTCATTGTTAAGAACTCCTTTTTCGCGTTAATGCCCCATTACATTTTATGATTTATTCCGCCGAAATGTATCGTTTCCGCTATCGCACTCTCCGTTGAGCATTATCCTTTACATAGACAAAACACGAAGATGTGCTCTTCGTGTTTTTTGATCGTATTATTTACTTTGTCAATATTCGCTCTTTTTTGTCCGTTCTTATAAGGTAGTTAAGTCCTACTATAATAAGCGGCACAATAAGCGCATGAAGTGTACTATAAAACCTGTTTGTATTTGTCCCCAAACCATAGCCACATTGTTGCGACGTGGTGGTGAGGATTTATTATATAGCGACCAAAAGATGGATCTATTCGAGAGGAATTTCTTTCACCTCGATATCAAGTCTGGCGCTGCCGTTTACAAACTTGACTTCTCTATGAAGTTTATCTTTTTGATCTCCAAACAGATCCCCAAATTTCTTATTGGTCAGTTTACCACCACTATTGACGTATTCTATAATTTCCTGCCTACCGTCAGGATCCGAACTATCATAAACAGTAAATATCACTTGTAATTTTACGTTGGCTGATGCTGATATCCACGCATTCTCAAAATCAAAATATACTGCTACTTGTTCATTCGGATCACCACCCCAATTGGCTATATCGCTCTGCTTATTGAAATAGTATGATGCTTCTATGGATGATGCTCCTTGGGGCACTCTTGTAGTAGCCGTAATATCTTGATTGGATACATTAAAATCATTGTTGCCACTGATTATGCCATCATCGGAATTATAATAATACACAACTTCATTCCATCTTATCGATGTTCCGATATTCACTTTTACATTAAGTACAGTTGGCTTTGTATTAACACTTGCATATAAAACTACGTCGCCGCCGTCCGGGAAGTGTTTCACTAAATTCTCGGCACTGAACGGGATATATTTATCATCTTTGTATAAACTCCAACCGTCAAAGTATTTATCATAATATCTCACTCCATTGACTAGTCCGCGTCCTTCATTTATCCTGTTTTCAAAAGTTTGTATTTCGCTTTTTTGAGTGCTATTATTTTCAGGCAACCAGCCAGCTTTCAATTGACTCAACGCAACTGTATCTCTTGCATCATCCATATTAACATTGTTGCTGTTAAGATTATCTTTAACTTTTTGCTCAATAGCGCTTAAAACATTATCTATATTATATGTGAAGTTATACGTTACCTCAAAAGTCTCCACTACGCCATAGATAGTTATATCGCTACTGTATTTACTCGGCACGAATTTGTCACCTGTAAGTCTATACGTTTCTTCACAACTGCTATTATCGTACCAGCCGAAGATCCTATATCCAAGCTCAAAATCGGGAGAAGTGAGAGTAAATTCACTGTCATCAGTTACAAATGTAGACGGATTGGTATTGTTTTTTACATTGGTATAATCGGTCAGTGTGCCGTCTTTGCGTTCGACAAACTTGTATGTTATCTTATGCGGAGATATCCACTTGCCGCTACTGTACGTCCACTTGCCCACAAAGAGATCGATAGACTTTTCGGCCCCGTCAACAATGTTTATTGCATTGCTCGTAAACGAAGTTGCAAAATAAGAAATGCTTTCATCATTATATACTTCCAACGTAATGATATCATTTGATACTATACTTTTTTGAGCAAAGTCGAGCGTTGCGCCCTCTTCGCCGCGCATAGTCGCGCCTATTTCGACGCCGTTAGCCGCCTGCAACGTGCCATATACATTAACAACTGCTTCGCTTGTTTCGTTATACAACAATGTCGGCTTTTTATAGTAAGCGTCTGCCAAGTCACCGTCTATTGTGTCATTTCCCTTTACGGGATATGCAAAACTACCGTCCCGATATTTATCCACGCTTTCACCAAATACCAATGATTTGTTAACTACTTTTACTTGATTCATGGTATAGTTTTCC
The DNA here is from genome assembly GCA_947598585.1 of uncultured Clostridia bacterium. GTDB lineage: Bacteria > Bacillota > Clostridia > Christensenellales > Pumilibacteraceae > CAG-552. Next base: position 500 of record CANQFK010000059.1, on the reverse strand, counting down.
TTGCCGTAAGCGTACAGCGCGCTGCCCGTATTAAAGACAACTTTCGCGCCTTTTTCTATGGTCAAAGACGAGCCGGGAAGAAGTTTGAACTTGACGTTTGCGGGCACGGTTGCCGTCCCTTTGCACACATTGATCGCAAAATTGCCGGGTATTGGCAAACCTTTACCTTCGGTAGATACAGAGTATACTTTTTCAAATCCGGGTACAAAATTATTGACATCTATAGAAAGAGCAAGGTTATTAAATGTAAGGTCATAGTAAGTGTCGAAGTGTATTTTACCATTACTCTTTATACATTTTTCAACATAACTTCTATTGCTTGTAAGCTGAATAAACGAATTTTCATATGATGAAAGTAAACTTACTTCTTCATTTATAAAGAACTTCGCTCCTTTGTACTCAACACAAGTTGAAGCAAACACACTGTAACTCGATCCGTATTCGAACTTTATCTTGCTTATTATGCTGTTGAACGAATATTGACTTATCGGGAAAGGTAA
>CANQFK010000058.1 GCA_947598585.1 uncultured Clostridia bacterium | reverse complement strand
ACGGCGTTTATTCCATCACGGTCGGAGAGGCGGATATCAATATAGATATCACCTTCAAGACCAAATCCGACGAACCCGACAACCCGCCCGCGACAAATGCTTATTCGGTAACGGTAAATTGCGATGAGAAACAAGGCTCTTACGAGCTTACTCCCAAAGCAAATGCCGACAATAAGTACGAGGATGGCACCGAAGTTACTCTCACAGTTACTCCCGAGGAGAACTATGAAGTAAGCGAGGTCAAGATCAACAACGTTGTAACGACCGAGGAAAACGGAACATACAAGTTCTCGGTGACCAAGGACACAGTTATCGACATCACTTTCAGAGAACAAGGCACCAACCCGCCCGCTGCTACATATACCATAACCGTGGTCAGCGAAAACGGAACGGCTACTCTTGCTCCCGAAAAAACCGACGGCTACAATACAGGCGACGTAGTTTATCTTACCGTTGTTCCCGAAGATGAATACACGGTAGACACCGTATATGTTGCAGGAACTTTGACGGCAGCCGAAACAGACGGCAGATACAAGATCGTAGTCGGCGAAGAAAATATTGTTGTCATGGTCAACTACAAAGAGATCCCCGCTTTCGACGCTGACGATTATATCGGCAAGTGGGACGATTCCAACGGATTTCCGTTTGCAGAAAACACTTTTGTGATCACCGAAGGCGACGCAGACAACAGTATACATGTTGTTTACACATATATGTTCGGACCCGTATTCGATACCGATATGGTATGGAACAAGGAAAATAACCGTTTTGAATACACCGACGAAGAAGGCACTCTCCATTATTTGTTGAGAGAGGGCGAAGCTATTAAATATGGTTATATCAAACCCGATGACACTTGGGAATGCACGGTAGAAAAAGTTGTAAATCTTTGGACAGGAGAGGGTACAGGCGCGGCACCCGATATGCAGGACAGATGGGAAGCAGATCCCTATATCATTTCGGGTCTTGACGGCAGCATAACCGTTCCCTATCCCTGCACCACGGAAGGCGCAGAATCTTCTTACAAGATCTGCTTGATGTGCAAGGAACCGATCGCAGGCACTTATAGCTTTACGGGCACGAATGCCATAGGCGATTTGCAGATCGTCGTCAACGTAAATGTAGAACCCGATGACGCCGATACGGGCAATCGTCTGTGCACGATCTCTTTGTACGACACGTTTACGATCACCGAAGAACATACTCAAAAAGCGGTCACCTTTGTTTTGCCCACATCGAGTGAGTTCAGTCACAGCGGCGACCTTACGATAACTTTTGCAAAGCAAGAGATCGATACACCCGTTGAAGATGCCGACGCAGACGATTTTGTAGGCGAATGGGTAAGCGATATCGCAGGCTATTCGCTTAATATAGTAAAGGATTCCGAGGATCAGATCACTGTCAACAGATTATATGACGACGGGGATTCCGATTCCATTATCATGACAAAGGACGAAAGCGGACAATTCGTAGGCTCATCTCCTATCGGCGATCCCGTGTATATATCATATAACAGCGAATCTCAAGTTTTGACATTGACCATAGAAACACATAGTACCGAATTTACAAGAAAGCCCAAAGAAGTGGTTGGAATAACCGCAGACGAGCTTGCAGGTTTTTGGTCGGGCGGTGCATATTTGCTCGAAATAACCAAAGTAGATGACAATACCGTAAATACGCATATGACAACTTCCGGTGATTCCGATTGGTCCGAAAATCATCAATTTACAAAAGACGCTTCCGGCGAATGGGTAAATTACGATGATTCGACCGAAATGTTTCCCGAACCGCTAAAATTATGGTTCAATGATAACAAGACCGTATTGTATTATGGTTATGCGGATGATCCCTCTGCATTCACAAAGTCTACCGAACCCGTAGAACCCGTTGAGCCCTCCGAGGAATTGCATGCCTATATCGGTACTTGGGTGAGCGATGATTCTATGATGCTTACGCTCGAGGCATCGACCGACGCAAACGCTTTGCACGCTACTTTGAAGTCGGGCAATTCGGAAACGATCTTCGATACGACCGTATCTTTGAATGAGGAAAAGACCGCTTTGATCGGCGCTTCCGATATCGTATCATTCGAGATAAAGATCAGCGGCGAAGATCTTGTTTATACCACATATAATATGGGTGAACCGTTACCTCCCGTAACGTTCAGAAAGGGCGCTTTGCCTCAGCCCGATGACGGATATCCCACTGAATTCCAGGGTACCTGGTACAGCACATTTAATCAATATACCACCGGCGATTCTTTTATGAAGTATAAAGAGGGCGAGGTAGTTGTTGAAATAACTTCGGATACCATAACCTTGACTTACAAGGGTGAAGCTCAGGTTTTGAGCGATATCGAGTATTCGGAGAGCCTTGTATATGATGGCAATACCATAAGTTTTAAATGGGCAAGTGAATTTGATGACACTCAATTGTATTTCTGGATCAACGGAGGCGGAAATCTTCTGATCACTGTCGACGAATGGGTCACCGACTATTTGGAATTTACACGGGATAACGGCGGAGAAGAGCCTTTGCCCGAAGATCCCGATATGGGACTTACCATTTCCGAGGCTTGGCACGGCAGTTGGGAATGCACCGAAATGTCGGACGAATGGGATTGGTTCGATGTAAGAATATCCGAAAAGTCCATTGTGGTTTATTGGTGCGGTTGGGAGGAAGACAGCAAGCTCACGATTTCCGAAATCAACGTTACCGATGAGCAGATCTCCTTTCAGTATACTTCCGGCGGCGACTTTGACTCGTTTACAAGGACCGTTATACTTGTATTGAGCGAAGATGGCTCTAAGATAAATCTCTATACCGAAAGCGTCAGCGGCGATCCGTTCTGCGTTTTAAGTCGTGAAGAGATCTTGGGTTAAAACTTTTGTTCGATAAAGTTGTGATCTGTGGTCATAATAATTGTTGATAAAAATTTTTACCTATTGTAAATGAATTTTGTTTCAATAAAGTTCTACCTTTTGAAACCTCCCCATATCGGGGAGGTTTTCCTTTTTTTATATTATCACCTTCACCACCCGCCACGCGGGAGCCTCTTCCTCGGAGAGGACGAGGCCTTTCTTAAAGGTGGGCTTAGCGCGAATACAAAAGAAAGGCTTCCCCTTTTTATAAAAGGGGAGGCTCCGCCATAGGCGGTGGTGAGGATTTATTATATTATGTGAGGGGGAACGGCTTTGCTGATTTTAGTTTTGCTTTGTGAAAACAATCCCCTCAGACTGCTTCGCAGCCCGCTCCCCTTGCTAAGGGGCGCCTTTCTTTAAGGTGGTCTTAGCACGGAAACAAATACTGTACCGCATGAAAGGCTTCCCCTTTTTGTAAAAGGGGAGGCTCCCGAAAAGGGATCCCCGAAAAATGCTTGCATTTTTGGGGAAGAGGAGCAACAAGCGAAAAGGACTCGTTTTCGAGCATAGCGAGGAAACAGTCCCATAAGCGCCCGTTGCGACGTGGCGGTGAGGATTTCATTAAATGCGGAGGATTTCATTTATTTGACTTTATGCACCTCATCAGCCGAGAGAACACCACGTCATC
>CANQFK010000057.1 GCA_947598585.1 uncultured Clostridia bacterium | reverse complement strand
GACACCGTGCTTATCGAAGCTCCCCGCGGATATAACGCAAACACCGTTGATCCTTGCGAACTTTCGCTTACCTTTGAAAAACAAGGCGGCACCGAACCCGAACCGCCCACGCCGAGCGACAACCTTTGGAACGGACAAGGTACAGGTACGAAAGAAGATCCGTTTATTCTTAAAGGACTTAACGGAACCGTAACCGTACAACACGCCGGCGGCGCAGGCAAGAGCAGCGCGTTCAGTGTTCCCACTTTTGAACCGGGCGACTACAAATACGTTTCGAGCAATATCGACAACGTTCAGATCTATGTGACCGTAAACGGCGGCAGATTGACAACAAGATATGCAGGCGACGTGTTCACCTTAAAAGCAGGTGACACCGTGCTTATCGAAGCTCCCCGCGGATATAACGCAAACACCGTTGATCCTTGCGAACTTTCGCTTACCTTTGAGAAGCAAGGCACCACCGAACCCGACGAACCCGAACCGCCCACGCCGAGCGACAATCTTGTTGTAAGCGGAGCAGGCTCGATCACGGATCCGTTTATTTTGAGCGGACTCGACGGCAAAGCAACCGTAAAATTCGATAGCGGCGTATCCGGTATGATGGTATTCTTCAAGGTGGATAACCCCGCCGAAGGCACATACAAATTCGTATCGGCATCGGATACAGTTCTTTCCATTTTCACGGTATACAAAGACGCCGCTACCGGTAGCGGACTCGGATCGTGGGAAGCGACAGGCGGAACCAATCCCGATACGTTTACCGTTACGGCAGGTTTCAGTTCTCTTTGGTTGGAAACAGATACGTTTGTTGACATACCCGAAGGCACAACTATCGAACTTGTATTCGCACCCGCAGAAACTCCCGCTCCGAGCGAGAACCTCTGGACAGGCGAAGGTCATGGTTGGAACGGTAGCACAAACGGCGACAGAGAACCCGATTACTATGTACTTTCGGGACTTGACGGAACGTTTACCGTTCCTTTCCCGAGTGGTGCCAAATACGCTATAAGAGTATACCTGATATGCAAAAATCCCGTTGCAGGCACATACAAATTTGTATCAACGAATATCGAAGAAGCATTCGACATCACCGTTAAGGTAAATGTAGAACTCGACGATGTCGATTTCGGATCTCAATTGGGCTATGTATCCTTGGGTGGAACCTTTACGATCACCGAACAACATGCTCAATCCGCCGTTGTCATTGAGGCGCCGAGAAACGGATTTAAAACGGAACAATACAAAAATTATCAAGGGCAACCTTACGATAACTTTCGAATTGCAGGAAGAAAAGGTCGTTGACACCAACGCCAACGATCTCGTAGGCGAATGGGAGGCTTCTTTGGGCGGGGGGCTATCTCTCGTCATCGAAAAGATCGCAGACGACCAGATAAGAGTTACGGAATACTATAACGGCGAACAGAATGGCGAACCGATCGTTATGTTCAAGGAAAACGGCATATTCTCAGGCAGCAACAATTCCGGTGAAAGCGTAATACTCGACTATAACAGCGAAACCGACGTTTTGAGATACGGTGAGGACTTTTTCGGCAACGGCGATTATTTTTATACCGCATACACAAGGAAGGGCGCAGTCGATCCCGAAGAAGTAAAGAAGTTTATCGGAACTTGGGAAAATACCGAAAGAGAAATGGAAGTTACTTTCGAAGCTACCGACAAAGCCGACACTTTGAGCGCTACCATGACAATGGAAGGCGAACCCTATATTCCGTCGGCAGTGCTTCTCACCTACAACGGCGAGGAAAAGAAGTTGGCAGGAACGTTCAGCAAGGGCGGCTCTTCGATATCTTTCGAATTCAAGTTTGAGGGAAGCAACCTCATTATGACCCAAATCATACCCGGGGCACCCAACAGCGACACTATGACGCTTACCCCCAAGGCTCCCGAAGTTTCTGCACAGTTGAAGCCTTTCGTAGGCAATTGGGTAGCCGAAAACGGAAATAAACTTACCGTAGAAGCTACCGGAGAAAATTCCACCAACGTCACTATAACAGGTACAGGTGGAATGGCTAAAACCGTGGTTGCTAATTACAATCCGACGGCAGGCACTTTGGCTGGAGGCGACATCTTTAATAGTATCACTTTAAAGATCGAAGGCGACAACCTTATTTGCGAGCAAAAGGGCTTAACCGGTAATATCACCACAACCACTTACACAAGAGAAGGTAGTTCCACCCCGACCGAACCCGACTATTCCGAAGAATTGAAAGCATTCATCGGAGAATGGGAAAATACCGGTTTGGGTCTTGAAGTTACTATCGCAACTTCCGACAAGGCAAACACTTTGAGCGTAACAATACTTGTTAGTGATGAGCCTTTCATTCCGGGCGTAGACAAACTTGATTTTGTTTACGACAGCAACACAAAGCATTTGGATTGCACATATGGGGACGCTCCGTTCAGCATATATTTTGACGGAGAAACGCTTATGTTTAATAATGGCATGCCTACGCCTCTTACAAAAAAGAGCGGCGGCACAGTTACTCCGCCCGTACAGGAAGGCAATATCCCCTCGTCTTATCATGGCACATTCAAAAATGAGGCACGAGTAAACAAAGCCTGGTTCGACTCGAATGCTTATGAGATCGGCGAGATCGTTTTGGAGATCACCGCAAGCAAGATCGAAGTAACATTAAAGGGCGTTAAGCATACTCTTACTTTCCTCAAAGTAGGTGAAGATGATTACGAAAGTAAATGCCTTTATGTTTCCTGGGATGATATGGAAATAGAAGAGTGCTATATTTCCAGCGGTGTTCGCGAAAAGAACGGAGAAAGAGTAACAGTTATGCATCTTTGTAAGACAACATCTTTGGCAACAAATGTCGAACTCTACAAACAGAGCGCGCAGACTCCCGTTCAGCCCACTGATCCCGACGCTGATTACGGCGATCCCGCTGTATTTCAAAGTTATACGGGCAGGTGGTACGACAGAACTGTTGATTTTGATGACGTAATGTTTGACGTTTATATCGGCATTGCCGAGGACGGCAAATCCCTCGTGGTTTATGTTGAGTACGGCAGAGGAACTCGAACCGCAGCATTGACCGCTACGTTTGACGAAACGACAGGCTACTTCCATGTCGAAGACAGCGATCTCAGCGCAGACTTCAAGCTGGACAACGGTTCTCTTACCTGGAAATGCATAAAGGGCAATACCGTGACACATAAAGATTACACTTTGCCTCATTACAAAGACGACACAAAACCCGATTGGGCAAAATAATTATCGACTAAAATGCCTCCTTTCAAAAGACCTCGCCCGCATCTGACGGCGCGGACGAGGCTCCCCCTCAGGGGAATAGGAGCAACCTATGTAGTTAAGAAAGGGCTCGTCCTCAATTGTAACGAACCCTTTTTCTTTTTTGTTTGTGGCACGCCAACCTTTTTATAGGCGCTCCTTAGTAAGGGGCATGATTTCGCAACCTCTTGAAAGGCTTCCCCTTTTTATAAAAGGGGGAGCTCCGCCGTAGGCGGTGAGGAGGATTTCATTAAATGCGGAGGATTTCATTTATTTGACTTTATGCACCTCATCAGCCGAGAGAACACCACGTCATC
>CANQFK010000056.1 GCA_947598585.1 uncultured Clostridia bacterium | reverse complement strand
GCCGCAAATGCCGACAATAAGTACGAGGAGGGCACCGAAGTTACTCTCACAGTTACTCCCGAGGAGAACTATGAAGTAAGCGAGGTCAAGATCGACGGAACGGCTAAGACCGCGGAAACCGACGGAACATACAAGTTCTCGGTGACCAAGGACACAGTTATCGACATCACTTTCAAGGCACAGGGAACCGAGCCGCCCGCAGATACTACATATCTTGTAACCGTTAACTGCGGCAATAACGGCAGTTATGAACTCAGTCCCGAAGCAGCGGACAACAAGTACGAGAAAGACACCGAAGTTACCCTTAAAGTTACTCCCAATACAGGATACGAAGTGGACTCCGTAAAGATCGATAACGTTGCAAAGGATGCGGAAACCGACGGTACATACAAGTTCACGGTAACCAAGAATACCACTATCGACATCACTTTCGAGGAGAAATCCGAAGAACCCGACAACCCGCCCGTTGACGAAAACAACCTTTGGAATGGACAAGGCACAGGCACGGCAGAAGATCCGTTTATCCTTAAAGGACTTGACGGAACCGTGACCATACAACATGTGGGCGGCACGAGTGTAAAGAGCAATTTGAAATGCACAACTTTCGAACCGGGCGAATACAAATATGTTTCCTGCAATATAGCCGAGCTTGAAATAAAAGTTACGATCAACGGTACGTTGCAAGATACAAGAAACACCGGCGACACTTTCACCGTAAAAGCCGGTGACACCGTACTTATCGAAGCTCCCCGCGGATATGACGAGAAGACTGTTGATCCTTGCGAAATTTCGCTTACCTTTGAGAAAACGGGCAGTGGCTCGACAGACGAGCCTCAACAACCCGAAGTTCCCGCAGTTTCCGCCGATGACCTTGTCGGCGACCATGTGGATTTTTCCCATTACATGCGCCTTGAAATAAGAAAGGATTCCGACACACAGCTTTCAGCAACAATGTATCAATCTTCTCGTGTTATGGTAGAATTTCAATTTGCACTTATAAACGGCGTCTGGATCGACGAGAGCCAAAATTATACGATATCTTTAAGCGACGGCAAGATCACTCTTACGGACGGAACGGCTGTTTCTACATATGTATTCGATAAGCACGGTTTGCCGGTAGAACCCTCTGCCCAAGTGCAACCTTTTATCGGAACTTGGGAAAATAACGAAAACTACCTTACGATCAATATCACAGCTTCCGACAACGCCGACGCCGCTTACGTCGATATGGTTATTTATGGTGTGATGCCGAGCTTCATGAGCATTGCCACCTGGAACAGCGAAAAGAGCGCTTTGGAAGGACAAACCGCAACCGGCTCGTTTGAATTGTCGCTCGACGGCAGCAGTCTTGTTTATGTCCAATATACTAATGACATACCCCAAGACCCCGTGAATTTCGTCAAAGAGGGCGAAGTCCCGCCCGAACCCGAAGAAGAGGGCAAGATCCCCGTTAGATATCGAGGCAAGTTCATCAACGAAGCAAAAGTAAGCAGCGCTTGGTTCGACGAGCAGGCTTACGAAATAGGCGAGATAGTTGTCGAGATCACCGCCGACGGGCTCACCATCACATTAAAGGGCGAAAAACAAACGGTCGCTTTTGTCGAAATATATGAAGATGAAGACGAATATGAGGAATATCTTATATTCACTTGGACGGAAGTAAACGAAGATAACTTGTATCTTTATTTGAATGGACCTCTTTATCTTACAAACAATACAAACTTGTCGGGAAGCATTGCGCTTACAAGGCAGGAAGCTCAAACTCCCGAAGAGCCCGAAGAACCCGATATGGGCATTACCGTACCCGAAGTTTGGCACGGAAATTGGACAAGTACCGACGCGGCCTACGGCGTTTACAGCGTGGAGATCGGCGAGCATTATCTCAAACTTTTCCAAGAGGGTCGCAGCTCGATCTTCATGATTTCGAGATCACCGATTCGAAGATCACCGCTAAGGCAACGGTAAGCGAACCCAGCGGTGATGTCGAATACACTTATATCTTGGTTTTAGACAGCGATCATTCTCAAATAAGCGTCTGGGTCGACGAACAAATCGGCGATCCGACAGACACTTTGGAAAAGCCCGTTAATGCGTAAATTTAACCTCGATCTATAATTCTATTGCTTTTGGGCTCCTTTGCAACTATTGCAAGGGAGCTTTTGCTATATGCGCTGCGGCTCTATACTACAAAGCGACTGAAAGGCTTCCCCAAGACCCTCACCACCGCGGAGCCTCCCCCGATAATTTTTTTCTTCGCCTCTCTCGCATTATCCGCGGGGGAGGCCTTTCTTTTGACCTAAGGTAGCGGTTTACAAGTTTTTCGACCCTTTACAATCCCCTCAGTCGGGTCTGTTTTCTCACTAAGGCTACATTCATAAACCGCATGAAAGGCTTCCCCTGCGGACAAGCTTCGGGAGAAAACGGCTCTGAATATCGGGGGAAGCTCCCGCGTAGCGGGTGATGAGGGTCTTCGCTTCGCTCCGTGGCGTTCGTCGCTCCAATCCTTTGTGACAATCCCCTCAGTCGCCTGGCGGCGACAGCTCCCCTTACTAAGTGGCGCCTTTCTTTAAAGGTGGTCTTAGCACGAATACAAATACTGTACCTATCGTATTTTTATACCACCTCTTCCGTCACTCGCTTTCGCTATAACCGCTTGAAAGGCACCTTTTCGTAAAAATTCCGAAATACTCCGAAAAAATACGCAAAAGCATTGACATTTTGCTTATAATATATTATAATACC
>CANQFK010000055.1 GCA_947598585.1 uncultured Clostridia bacterium | reverse complement strand
ATTTTTTGTTCTTTCTTCTTCTCTTTTCCATAAAAATATGCACCTCCAAAAGTGTCTAACTTTTGGGGTGCATATCATACAAGCCTGCCGCTTTTTTTACTTTTATTCATTACCACTTAGTGGGCTCGCCTTTGCCGTTGTAATACCAATATTTTCCCTCATCGGACGGACGAGTGCTCTCGTAGAAATAGACAGCGCCGAATCCGTCAAAACTGCTTTGCAGATCGCCGCTCTTGCCATAGAAGAATATCTCGATCTTGCTTTGATCCGTAAACGTACCCGACGGGAATTGTATAGTCTGATCATAGACAACTATCCACTTCAAATTACTGCATCTGCCGAATGCTTGCGATCCGATATTGGGCGCGCCTTTGAATATAACTCCGCCGATAGCTGAGCAATTATAGAACGCCTTGGATTGTATCTTTTCGAGTCCTTGCGGCAATTCGATCGTACCTATGCTCGTACATTCATTGAATGCGGAAGCGCCGATAGTCTTTAAGCCCGTGCCGAACTTGAACGTTGCGCTGAGGCAAAGCATGAACGCCTGTTCGCCTATCGTTTCCAAGCTATTGGGCAATGTTACCTCTTTGAGATGAGAACAAAAGTAGAATGCGTTGCCGCCTATCGTCTTGACCGTTTCGGAGAACGTGACGCTTTCGAGTTTGTTTATATATCTGTCGTCGGCGTCGGACGCGAAAGCGTATTCGCCTATCTCGGTCACGCCGCTCGGTATAATTACGCTGACTATATCGTTGTTGCGATAGAAACAGTGATCTGATATGATATATTCTCTGCCTATATCGGGCAAAACCAACGTGCTTTGATTGCCCGTATAAGTCAACAATTGCCATACGTTGTCGATCTCGACAAGAATAAATCCGTCGTCGGTCGTGATAAGGACGCTCTCTTCGGACTCGCTTTTATGCACCGTCTTGGCGTTGAGCGCGATCTTTCCGTAAGTGTCTTTGCCCGCTATGATGGGAAGAGGCGAAAGATTGTAAACTTCGTACAGACGAGAGCAGCCGTTGAAGGCGTCGTCCTCTATATTTCTCACCTTGGTGCCGATAGTGACGCTAAGCAGATCCGCGCAATTTTCAAAGGCGTGAGCACCTATTGAAGTCACCGCATTGGGAATGGTCACGTTAAGAAGAGCGACATTTGCAAACGCGTATTTACCTATAACGGTTATATTTTCGGGAATAACGATGCTCTTTAACGTCGAGCAGCCTCTGAACATATTGTCGGGAATGGTCGTGACTCCGTCTGCAAAGCTGACGTTCGTAAGCGGACATTCATTGAAAACATTTGTTCCTACGGTAGTCAATCCCTTACCCACCGTGACTATGGAAAGCGATACACAACCTTCAAACGCGCTGTTGCCAAGTTCGGTCAAGCTGTTCGGGAACGATACGCTTGTCAATTGCGAGCAACCGCCAAACGCATTATTTCCGAGCTTTTTGACGCCCTCTTCGAGGTATACTGCCGTCAAATTTCGGCAATTCGCAAAAGCATTATCGCCTATTACGATATTGTTGCCCGCAACATGCAATTCTCGGAGCGAATTGCACTTCTCGAACGCATACGCACCGATTTGAGTCACGGAAGCGGGTATCGTCAAACTCGATATCTGCGCTTTTTGGAACGCTTTTTCGCCTATTACCTCGACTCCGTCCTCGATAATAAGCTCATTGATATACACGTTGCCGAGCATTGACGTAAATGCCTGCGAACCTATGCTCTTTACTCCGCCGCCTATCGTCACGCTTGTGATATTCAAGCCGCCCATAAATGAGCCGAAAGCCTGAGCTCCTATCGTCGTTTCTCCGTTGCCTATTACCGTTACGCTTTGAATCGAGGAATTATCGTAAAACATTTTATCGGGAATGGCTATGACGCCTTTGCCGAATACGATAGTACTTATCTTAACTCCTTTGAACGACGCGGGATCGAGCGCATAATCTTCACCGTTTACGTCATCGGGAAGCACTGCGTCCTCTCCGCCTGTGTACTTTATCAACGTATATATATCGTTTACGCGATCGAAGATATAGTAGTCGTCAACGACAGTGAGCGAACTCTTTTGATCCGCGTCCTCGTAAATATATTTTGCGTTAAGAGCCACGGAACCGTTACTCGTAGATCCCTTTTGGAGAGAGATCTTTTCACTGAGATCGTATACTTCGAACAAGGACGAGCAACCTGCGAATGCATTATTCTGTATGGTTTCAAGTCCTTCGCCGAGAGTTACGGTCACGAGGTTCGTGCAATTTTCAAAAGCATTTGCGCCTATGGAAGTTACCCTTTTGCCGAGAGTTACGCTATTGATAACGGTATTGCCGCCGAAAGCCCTCTCCGCTATCGTATAAGACATACCGTTGACATCATCGGGCAAAACGACCTTGGATCCGCTGCCCGTATAACCGATGAGCGATGCGGAGCCGTTTTCGAACCAATATATAAATCCGTCTTTTGTGGCAACGTTGCCGTCGCCAGACTCGATCTTGCCGTCCTCGGGAGGCAGAGTCGTCAACACTTTGGACGCATACCTTGCCACGCCGCCGAAGCTGCCGCTACCGACATTCAACGTTTTGCCCGTAAGGTTATACACAACTTTTATGCCCGTGCAACCGTCAAACGCATCTCTGAAATTTTGCGTAACTTTGTTACCGTCGGGATCGGTAGAGTCCTCGGAGTGAGCGCTCCCGACATTTTCATCTTCAAGACCGTCTGGCAAAGTAAAACTTACAAGTTTTTCGCAACTGCCGAATGCGGTACAGCCTATTTTCTCCACCCCATTACCCATTTTTACATAAGTAAGCGCGTGGTCGTCGGCAAATGCGGATTCGCCTATGATCTTTACGCTGTCGGGTATTTCAACAGTGCTAAGTGCGCGCAACTCGCTGAACGCATTTTCGCCTATCCTGTTCACGCTGCCAGGAATGGTGAGGTTCGTGAGCGCATAGCAACCTACGAACGCGTCTTTGCCTATTCCCGCCGTTTCGGATTCGTCGACTTTCCCTGTCTCGCCCGCAGCGGTCACGGTTTTGAGTTTTTCGCAATACCAGAACGCATTTTCCTTTATGGTCGTTATCGAATTGGGCAATTGAAGAGATGTTATTTTGGAGCATTGTCTGAACGCTTCCTTGCCTATGACCTGCAATCTGCTGCGACTCGTATCGATAGTTATCGTTTCGATATTTTTATCGCCATAAAAAGCCCTGTCGCCTATCTCTATTACGCTGCTCGATATGGTCACCGTTTTGAGCGCAACGCAATTTGCGAATGCGTTGCTCATTATCTTTTCCACCGACGAAGTCATCGCAATGCCCGTCAGTTTCGACGCGTTCTCGAACGCTTTCTCGGCTACATTAGTCACGCCCGATATGGTATAGTCGCCCGACTTGCCCGTGGGGTAACCCACAAGCGTATCTTTATTCTTGGAAAGCACAACGCCGTCCGCAGAAGTGTAATCTTTGTGTCCCTTGTCTATATTTATAGCTTCGAGCTCGACGCAACCTTTGAAAACGTTACCGAATGTTACGGGTCCTTTTTCCTCGGGATCTTCCGATTCGGACGGAACGTAAAGCGTAAAATCGGAGGGCAAGGTTATGCTCTTCAAAGAAACGCAATTCGCAAACGCCTCGTCGTATATCACCATGTTAAATTTGCCGTTCGCAAACTTGACCTCGCCGAGATAGGCGCAATTTTTGAATGCTCCGCTGCCTATAATAGTTGTGCTTGCGGGAATGTAGACTTCGGTGATCTTTCTGTCCGAGAAAACGTTTTCGCCTATGTACGAAACGCCGTCGGGGATATTGAACACTCCACTCATGCCAAGCGGAACGTACACAAGGCTCTTTTGCGTCGGATCGGCGCTATCCGTCCTTATCAATGCGCCCTTTGCAGACGAATAAACTATCTGTTTATTGCCCGCAACTTCATATATCTCGATATTTTCAAGGTTGGAACAGCCCGCGAAAACGGTGTTTGCTTCTATCGCCGTTATCGTATTGGGGATCCTTATTTCTTGCAGGTTTACGCAGTTGGTAAAGTCGCCTATCGTCTTTACCGGTATATCGTCTATCTTTTCGGGTATGGTCACCGACGTTACGAAATGTATGCCCGAAGAATTTTTTGTTACGGTATACGACGCGTTGTCCGCAGCAGGCGAATATGAGAGCGCCTCGACCCAAAGAGGATACAGGTGTATGAGCCCGCTTTCGTCCGTTTCCGAAATATTGAACGGTCCGTAAGTCACGCCCCTGTCGTCGGTGATGCGTTTGCTGAGATTGCCCGCTACCGTAGTCCAGCCGATAAACGACTTCGTTTTATCCTTGTTTTGCGGAACGGGCAAAGATATAACTTTGCCGAATTCGACGTCCGTATCTTCAATGGCGCCCTCTATCTCGTCGTCAGCCACTTCGAACCTTACTTTGTATTCGATGGGCTGCCAATCCGCAAAGAGGGATATGTCGCCGCCGCCCGCGAATATTACGTCATCATAC
>CANQFK010000054.1 GCA_947598585.1 uncultured Clostridia bacterium | reverse complement strand
GACGTCGCCTATCGTTATTGTCCAGCCGTTAAAGTCATATCCTGTGAGCGTAGGCTTGCCCAAAACTACCGTATTTTCGTCCAGAGAAATCGTTCCTTTATTCTCATCATCGCCGACGTCACCAAAGTCAACATCACCCTCTTTTTCGGATTTAAGTTCGTAATTATACTCTATTACGGTCCACTTAGCGTAGAGAATTATACCTGTCATCTCGCCGATATCACTACCAAGTTTGTTTGCGGCTTCGATAAGGTCCGGCGTAAGTTCAGTATACGGTTCTCCTGTCTGTTCAGTTGCGTTCAAATACCAGCCGTCGAAATTATAGCCCGTAGCTTTTACTGTTTCGTCAGTCGGGAATTGATGAGCAGGCTTATCATCGAGAGTAACGGTCAACGTTTCATCGCCCTTAGTCACGTTACTCTTGCCCGCTTCGTTATAGTTGAATGTAATGTTATAAGACTTAGCCGTCCACTTAGCGAAAAGTTCAATGCCTTTTTCAGCGTTTTCGCCCGCAGCTTTGATAAGGTCAGCACTAAACGCCTGCCAAGCCTTATTTTTACCATTAGTAGCCTCGGCATTATCAAATTGTTCAGTGAGGTACCAGCCTACAAAGTTATAACCTGTCTTTGTGGGCGTGGGAAGCGTGAGTTGTTCTGCCGTCATGCCAAGGTTATATGGTTGATTTGTTAAGCCGTCAACGTTCGAGAACGTTACCTTGTACTCGATAACTTCCCATTGGGCTTCAAGCGTAAAGGTATTTTGATTGGTTGCAAGTTTATTTATAAGGTCGGCATTGATAGTAAATTTCTTAGGCGTATTGCTGTCTTGCGGGTCGTTGTACGTCGTACCGTTAAGTTTCCAACCACGGAACTTCCAGCCCGTTCGAGCAACGCCATTTTGTACATTTACTTCATCGCCGTCTTTATATTCCTGTGTATCAGTGGGTTCAGTTACCTTATCGTCGCCTGCATTTGCGTTATAAACAACCTTGTATTTGAGATCTTCCCAGATCGCTTTAAGGGTGAATTTACCGTCTTTTGCACATTCGGATATAAGCGATTGACTAAGTGTGAAGTCATTCGTGATCGTTGAGCTACTTGTACCTAATAAGTACTCGTATTTGGTTTCGCCGTTGCTACTATCCAACAATACCCAACCCTTGAAGATATGACCTGTTGCGGAAAGAACTATGTTTGTTAATGTATAGGTCTTATTTGCGCTGTTGAGAGATACGGTCGGATTTTCGGTGGGCAGCTTCTCACTTCCCTTGTCATGATCGGTGTCGAATGTAAGGGTATAGGAGATTGCAGTCCAATGAGCGTAAAGAGTGATAGTTGTGCCGTCGGTAAGGTTTGCCGCTTCGATAAGATCCTCATTGAATTTATCATAGCTTGTTTTGCCACCTGTCGCTTGCAAATACCAACCTGCAAAGGTGTAACCTACTGCGGTCACATCATCTTTTGTCGGAAGTGCATCGTTATTGTTGGCGTCCAAAGTTAAATTCGTCTTTTCTTCGGGGAACGCGGTAGTTGTTTCGCCGTCTGGCAAATTCTTGTTAAAGCTGATAGTGTATTCGATCGCGTTCCAATGAGCGTAAAGCGTAATAGATACGGTTTCGGTCTTGTCGGTAGCCTTTTCTGCCGCATTTATAAGGTCTACGGTAAGATTTGTATATTTTGTTGTGTCGGTAGGTTCCTCGGAGAGGTACCAGCCGTCTAAGGTATAGCCCGTTACGCCTTCTACGGTAGTCGGGAATGTGTGACTATTGGTGTCGAGAAGCGTTGCGGTGGTAGCTTCGAGTTGTGTGCCCTCTTTACCATTAAGATCGAATGTAAAGGTATAGTTGATAGCTTTCCACTGTGCCGCAAGAGTAAACGTATGGTTATCGCTCTCGGTAAGTTTAGCGATATTATCGTCGTTTATCTCGAATTTATCACCATTGATAAAACCACTTTCAAGTGAGTTGAGTTTCCAGCCTTGGAAGATAAAGCCTATTCTGCTTACCGTCGGCAATTCAACGGAGCCGCCCTTATGAACCGTATAGGTCGTTTTTGTGGGCATGCCATCGGTCTGAGCTTCGGTCTTAGCCGCGTCGTTATCGTTTGCACTCAATGTCACGGTGTAATTGCGAGCATAGTATGCGATAAGGACAAAATCCTTTTCGTTATCTTTGCCTGCGAGAGCGAGAAGTTTAGCGCCGCTAAGGGTGTTATCATTTATCTTATTGTCGGTGCTGTAAGAGCCTTTGAACCAGCCCATAAACTCATAGCCGTCTATGTTGCCTACGCCACTGATCGTGTCATTAGTGAATATATTCTTGTCGGTGACATGGTAATTAAACGTTGTGTTTTCTTCCGTATCTACTTCATCGTCTTTGACAATGCGATAGCTTGCATTAAGCGGTGTGATATTGTAACGTGCGTAAATTTCTTGTGTGCCGCTTTCGACCTTATCGTAAAGATCTTCGCCAGAAAGGGTGCCGCCTATCGCTGTGCCGCCCGTCAAGTCATAATACCAGCCGTCGAATGTATAGCCGTCTACGGGGTGCTCTTTAATTATTGCATTGAGTGCGGCAAGTACGTCCTCGGTTTCGATTGTAAATGTATAGGGACCGCTTGCGCCGCCTGCGAGTGTTTCACCGGCGTAAATGCTCGAATAGTTGATAGTCTTAGTTTCGGCAGTCCATTGCGCTATAAGCGTAAGGGTAGTAGAATCGTCATCAAGTTTAGAAATAAGGTCTGCGGTGATTTCAAAAGACTTATTCTCGCCGTCTTTCTTGTAAACGGTTTCATCGTCGCCATGGTCAAGTTTCCAACCGCCAAAGGTATAGCCCTTGCGAGTGGGTTCTTGTGTGCTTATTTCGACAGTGCTATTTATAGTGTATTTACTACTGTCGGTCGGGACGCCGTCTGCATTGCCTACGCCTGTGCTGTCGTTGCCGTCGTATTTTACGGTGTACGAAATCTCTTCCCACTGAGCGGTAAGAGTGATCTCCTTAGTAGCCTCTGCGCTTGCCTTTTGAGCATCGTTAAGGGTGTATTCCGTGGCGTCAGCTGCCGTTGCATGGTTGCCAACTAAATCTTTCCAGCCGTCGAACTTATAGCCCGTTGCGGGATCTACCGACTGAACGTTAAATTTATATTCTTTTGAAATATCGGTGGTAGCTTGCTTCGGAGTTTCTTCTTCCTCTGCCGCATGGTCGCCGAATTCAAAGGTTATGGTGTATGTTACCATTTGCCACTGAGCGGTAAGAGTTACGTCGCCCGCAGGCATTTTGAACGTAGCACTTGCTTGATAGGTCTCCGACTTGAAGCCCGCTACGTCGCTTGTAGCAAGCCAGCCTGTGAATACAAAGCCTGTGCGTGTGGGTTCTTTACTGTCGATAGTGAATGTTGCGTCGGTATCGCATTGTGCAGTATTAAGACCATGCATATCGACTGTGTCGCCGTCGTAAGTACCCGTCTTGCCGTCTGCGTAAGTTACCGTGTTTTTATGAGCAATAAATATTGCGGTAAAGGTCAAAGGTTTCGAACTATCTTCAAGATGAGCGGAAATAAAGTCTTCGTCAAGGGTGAACGAGTATTTGCCCTCGGTGGGACCCGTTATCTTGTTGTCATTTATTGTTGTATCGCCAACGGTAAGCTGCCAATTACCGAAGTCATAGCCTGCAAGCGTGGGTTCGGTAAACGTGATAGTCTTAGTTCTAAGCGAAATCACTTTGTCTTCGGGGAAGCCTGTTGCGCCCTCGGGAGCGGATTTAAATTCTACGTCATATTCAATAGCGTTCCAATGAGCGAAGATCTTAGCGTCCTCGGCTTCGCCGAATTTCGCGTGAAGTGTAGCGCCGCTTATGGGAGGCTCTACTTTGTTTGTTTCTTCGTCGCCTGTTGCGGTATAGAAGTAGCCCATGAAAGTATAGCCGACCTTCTCTTCGGGTGAAGTAATAACGTCTGTATCCGTTACGGTGTATGTGATCGATTCCTCGCCCTCTTGCGTTTTTCCGTCGTATACATTGACAACTTTGACGGTATACGAACGCGTTGCAAAATTAGCCGTGAACGTAAGAGTTGCGTCATCAGCAAGGTCGTTAGCAGTTATAAAGTCTTGTGTAAGAGTGAATGTGTTATCTTTTATCGCTCCATCGATCTCTTTGTCGCCAACCGAAAGCGTCCAATTAACGAATTCATAGCCGTCAAGTGTGGGTTCGCCCAAGGTGATCTCGGAATCCTTTAAGGACACGGTTCCGCTCGCGGGCAAGCCTGTTGCGTTCTCGGGAGTAGAATTGAATGTGGTCTTGTACTCTATCGCCGTCCAATGAGCGTAGATCTTAGCGCCGTTCGCACCTTTGAGGCGAGCGTAAATAGCCGCGCCGTCTACGGTAAGTTCTATCTTGTCCTTATCTGCCTCTTCCTTCTCGGTGTAGAAGTAGCCGACGAAGTCATAACCGACCTGAGGAGCGGGTGTTTTGAGGATATCTTTCTTCTCTACGTCGTACTCAACAGTGTCTGTCTTTTCGGCTGCAACTACCCCGTCGTGAACGTCATAGATATCGAACGAATACGAGTGCGTTCCGAAGTTAGCCGTAAACGTAAGAGTTTTGCTTTCCGTAAGATCATTATTTGCAATAAAGTCTTGTGTAAGGGTGAATGTGTATTTGCCGTCCTCGGCAGTCTTTATCGCGTTCTCGATCGGTTCGCCGCCAACCGAAAGCGTCCAGCCCTTGAAGTCATAGCCGTCAAGCGTGGGTTCGGTAAGTTTGATTTCCGAATCAGCAAGCGATACGCTCGTATCGTCTTTGGGCATTCCCTGCACGTTTTCGTATTCGGTCTTATACTCTACCTTGTAGATCTTGGAAGTATAGTGAGCGTAGACCGTTGCATTGGTTTCGTCATTAAAGTGTGCGTGAAGCGTTGCGCCGTCTACGGGAGTTTTTATCTTGTCTGTCTCTTCCGTTGCGGTATAGAAGTAGCCTACGAAGTCATAACCGACTTTATCTTCCTCGGGATCGGTAAGAACGCCCTCGCTCTTTACGTCGTAATTCTCAGATGTCGGCTCTTCGCCCTCTTTCGTTTTGCCGTCGTATACGTTGACAACTTTTACGGTATACGAATGCGTTACAAAATTAGCCGTGAACGTAAGAGTTGCGTCGTCTGCAAGTTCGTTAGTGGTTATAAAGTCCTCGGTAAGGGTGAACGTGAATGTGCCGCCCTCGACAGTCGTTATCTCATTCGTAATTTCTTCGCCGCCAACAGTAAGCGTCCAATCCTTGAAGTCATAGCCGTCAAGCGTGGGTTTGTTGAGCGTGATAGTCGGCTCGGCAAGCGATACGCTCGTATCGTCTTTGGGCAAGTCTTCCGAGCCGTCGGGGTCGGAAACGTATTCTACCGAATAGATCTTGGAGGTATAGCGAGCGTAAATAGTAACTGTCTTATCGATGTTGCCGTCATCAGCGAAGTGATCGAATAGGTCTTGACCGCTAAGGACGTAATATTCATCGCCGATATAGTCATTGCCACTTTCGGAATAATAGTAGCCGTCGAAGTCGTAACCTACATGCTCGGTAAACGTGTAACTTTCGAGCACGTCTTCGGTCGTGACTGTATAGTCGAGCGTTTGTTCGCCCTCCGACTGCTCTTCGCCGTCGATAACGGTGACGACCTTAACTTGCAATTGCGTTTCGGTAAATACTGCCGTGAAGGTGATCGTGTCGCCCTCTTCGAGCGCAAGATTCGTGATAATGGCGTCGGTAAGAGTGAACTTAGCCAATGTCTGTTCCGCGCTACCGTAAGTCTTTTCGTTTGCCGTGATAGTCCAGCCCTTGAAGTCATGGCCCGCAAGTGTGGGATCGTTTAAGGTGACATCGGGGCTCTTTAAGGACACGGTTCCGCTCGCGGGCAAGCCTTGTGCGCCGTCGGGATCGGAAACAAATGCGGTCTTGTATACAAGCGCTTCCCACTGTGCCACGAAGGTTACGGTGCGGGATTCGCCTGCGTACTTCTCGATATCTTTGATAGCAACGCTTATCGAGGTTTCGTCCGTGAAGGTGTAAACCTCGTCATCATGACCTTGGATCTTCCAGGAAGTCAATTTATAGCCCGTTACGGTAAATATACTGTCGGTAAGCGATATGCTGTCGGTAATATGCTTGGTTTCGGTTTTTTGCGTCAACTTTTCGGCAAACTCGCCTGCGTTGAATACGATAGTATATTCGAGCGGCGTCCAATTTGCATAGAGCGTGACTTGCGTGCTTTCTTTGAGAACAGCTTCTATAAAGTTTTTGTCGAAGAGATTGTATGTTACGTTGCCGAACGCCCAGCCGCCAAACGTGAAGCCCGTCGCTTCTGCCGTGCCGAACTTCCTTTCGTCTGCGGACTTATCGAGGTCGTACTTAGATACAACGGGGAGCGGAGAGCCGTTCATCGTTGCGCCGTCGACGTCTTTGTTATTGTTGTCGAAGGTGATCGTGTATTCGACGGCTTTCCAATCGGCATGGAGCTCGATCGTGCCGCTCTGGTTCACGCCCGCCGCCTCTATAAGAGCGGGAGTAAGTTGGGTATAAGTAGCGTCGCCGCTTTCAAATTTCCAGCCGCCGAACGTGTAGCCCGTAGCCTTTACCGCGTCGGCAGTCGGGAAAGTATGATCGCCCGCGTTGGTAAGCGTTACGCCTGTGATAGAATCAATTCGCTCATCGAGCAATTCGACATTGTTATGTTTCGTATCGAATACTATGGTGTAGGAGTAATCTTCCCAATCGGCAATAAGCGTGATCTCGACTTCCGTCTTCTTCTCGTCTGCGCCCGCGTTCCTTATAAGGTCGAGCGTAAGCCAAGTATAATATCCGCTCTTACCTTCGAGTTTCCAGCCCTTGAAATCCTTGCCGTAAGCCTCCGCATGATCGAACGGAGTTGTTATGCCGAGAGTACACGACGCAGATTGCGGCATTTTTGCGTGTTCAACTCCGCCGTTATCGAATATGATAGTGTATTGAACAGCTTGCCATTGCGCGGTAAGAGTTACGTTGCCCGCGGGCATATTAAACATGGTGCCCGCCTGATAGGTGTGCTCAACGTATCCCTCCGCTTGACTTGAAGATCTCCAACCCGTGAAGATAAAGCCTATGCGTTTGGGCTCGGTGGAGGGAATATATATCTCGTCGCCGATATGATATTTCGTGCCATCATTAGTCGGCATATCGGTAACTACGTCGTCCGTCACTACGGTATGAGTTACGCCGTCATTATAAGTAACGGTATAGTTGATAGCCTCCCAAATAGCGGTAAGCGTAAGGTTAGTTTTGCCGTCGAGCGCGCGCACTATTTCCTCGGTAAGGGTAAAGGGAATTTTCTCCTCGCCGTTATCTTTGTATTCTTGCGTAAAGTCTCCGAGGTCGAGTTTCCAGCCGCCGAATTTATAACCCGGCGCGCTTATTATCGGCAAATCGGCAGTGTTTCTGCCACTTTCAATAGTTATATTAGTGATAGAATTGGGCTTTGTTCCCTTGCCGTCATTATCGAAATCGATAGTGTATACAATGGCTTTCCACTGAACGGTCAATTCAAATGTACGCTCTAATTCGGAAGTTTCGGATATGACAAAATTCACGGTCGGATTGTCTTCATTAAAACGAGTGTTTCCGCTTGATCCGCTTGTGAAATATCCGTCAAATTTGTATCCTATACGAGTTGCGTCTTTGGGAACTTCTTCATCATTATAGTTGAGCGTGACGGTATCGCCCGAATAAGCCTTTTTATATTCGGTTTCTATCGTCTTTGCGCCGCCGGCAAATTCGCCGTCGCCCGCATCAAAAGAGAAGTTGTACTGAACGGGGAAATTTTCCTCTTTCGGCGCGTATGACTTGGGCGGAACCGCTATTACCCAGGCTGCCACTACCGCGCTTGTGAACATTGCGCACAAAAGCACGAGCAATGTCGTTATTATAGCTGTCGAATACCTTTTTCTCATACGCTTATTCCCTCTCCATGAGTGTTGCGCTGAATACGAGCTTCCTGCCCGTATCGCTGAATTGTTGATATATGTATCTGAAATAGTTCTCGTAAGTGCCGAGATCGAATGTGTATGTCACCGTAACATTTACTTCTTTGTCGGCGGTGTTAAGTCCCACGCCCAAATTGACATAGAGCACGCCGCCGTCTTTGACAACGCCCTCTTGCTCGTCCCATGTAATAACGTTATTTTTGTCAAATTCGACCGACGCCGATACGAAATCGCTTTCGAAAACGTTGTCTTGCTCGGGAGTTTCGGTAAATCCCACGGACAATTCGGCAACGACATTATTACTGCCGTAATAGATATTTCGGCAATTTGCAAGGTCTATCTTGTACTGCACGGTGATCGTGTCGTTGTGACCTATCTCGTCGTCTTTCGATTTGAAGCCCCTGTATGTGTATACGAACATTTCGGGTTCTCCGACAAGATCTATGTAATCGCTACTGTAAAAGACGCTTTCGGAACCTATCGAACCGTTCGTGTCCTCCTCGAAGTCGAATTGGTTGGTGATCGCCCAATTGGCAAATCCCACACTGATAAGCGCACAGCATGAGATCACAACCATTATTAAAACTTTTGCCTTACGAGTCATACCATTTCCCTCCTGAGCTAAGACTCTTTTTCTATTCCGCTACGCGACTCCATCTCGGATAAAGAATAAGGTCGCAATTTACCACCGTGAGATCGGTGAAATGTCCGCTGTTGGGATCTACAACAGCTTCTTCGCTATCGGGGTCCACATACTTCGTGTACCAGCCGAGGAAAACATATCCCGCCTTTTGGGGTATGTCGAGTTGCATATTTATCGAATAAAAACTTTCGCCGTGTTGTATCTGTCTTGTGTATCTGGTGTCGCCGAGATCGAAAGTCACCGTATGTGTGTCGTTACGGAATCCGCTGAAATCGGCTATCATGGTCCAGGCGCTTCTCGACGTCTTGCGATAAAGTTTGTAGCCCGTGGTGTCGAAATAGAAGTCGCCTACGTTGCCGAGAGCACCGCCCGGGTTGCCGCTCGCAACATGCCATGCGTTGGCTCTGGGAATAGACAATGTCTGAGGAGCGGAGTCATCGTCATAATATATATCGAGATATATCATGTCGTCGCCTGCTGTGTACGTCTGGTAATTGACCTGAACGTCCCTTACGCCCCTGCCTTGCGCTCCGCGCGGCATGGTGAACTTTTCGTCCACCTGTTTAAATTCCTTGGTGACTTCGTCATAATGGCTGTACACTACATGGACTACGATATTGCCGTTTTCGTCGGGCTGTTCTTCCACATAAAATCTCTGTATCCTGTCGCCGTTTATTCCGTCTTTGCCCGATTCCAAAACCACTTCGACCGGCTCGACGGTGGGATCCGAAAAGTATATGGTAAGAGTGGTCTTGCCCGATTCAGCGTCATATTCGGAGTCTACGCTTTTGATGAACGTGCCGTTGGGAACTATAACGGTCTTGGGCTGCATGCTCGGGTCTTCGTAATATATGGTGAGCCTGGTCTGCCCGTCGTCGGTCTGCTCCGACTCGATATTCATAATACCGTTGCCCTTGGGGCCGCGTTCGGGATCGGGAATAAAGAATCTGTCGTTCTCGTATTCGTCGCCCTCGTATTCGACTACGATATAGGTGCCCGCCTCATCTTCGGATCGTACGGAATATATGCGAGCGATCTGACGTACCTCGCCCGTTTCGAAAAACGAGCAAGCCGACGCAAATACTATCGTCAAACTAAGTATCAATGCACAGATGATTTTTTTCAAATGTTTAGCCATTATTTTCTCTCCTTATCTTTTATGCTTTTTTTAATAGATCTTTATAGTCGGGCGTCAAAGGCTTTCCGCTCTCGGTATCGAACAATCCGTCGGGAATGGTCATAAACTGAAATTTGAACGCCTCGAAGCCCGTGACGGTGGTGACCGTCTTTGTAAGGACTTCCTTGATATATTGAATGAAAGCGGAATCGGACACAATGTCGCTAAGACTTCCGCCCCCGCCGAGCAGGCTGCCCAACTTGCCCCATTCGGGAGCCGTGTTGAGTTCGAGATAGCTGTCGAGAAGATCCACGTCCTTTATTTCGGTGAGCCCGCTCGTGAGCAGTTCCGTTTCGGTGACCTTGGAAAGGTTCACGCCGCCGCCGTAAAACGCCACGGGTATATTAAGGTATTCGCTTCCGCCCGCCGTGTAGATATAGTTGTTCTTTTTCGCCACGTCGGTAAGAATGGCTTTGAGCGGGAATATGTCGTCTATCGTGATGTCGAAATCGCGCCCGAGGTCGAGGCTCTTGACCAATTCGGAAATGTTTTGATCTATAAGTCCCGATATGTCCCAATCGTTAAGCGTCTTGTAATCGAAAAAGCGCGTGTTGCCGCTTATGTTTACGGTAACGGGATAGGACGAGCCCGCAACGTTGGGCGGGAATGTGGGAACGATCTGATCGAACATGCCCGCAAGCGCGCCAAGGCTGAGTATGGTTTCTATCATGGACGGCTTGTTGTTGTAAAGGAACGGGCCGTTGAACATGGTGTCCACGCCTATCGACGCTACGCCGCTGCGGTAGAATATCGTATCCTTGACGTCGGCGCTGCCGTCGACATCGCTTTCGGATATCTTGTCGCTGCGAGCGAGCGCCTTTTGGAGCGAATGTAACGCCGCCTTGACGGTTTCCTTGGGATAAGTGGGCAACGTTCCGCCCTCGCCGAGCACTATGCCGAGCAATGTGCCAGGATCGGCAAAGCCCGCTATAAAGTAGCCGAGCAATTTGTCGCCGTCGCTTTCAAGATATTCGTCGATGGTGCAGGTCACCGTTTCGCCATTGAGTTTTGTGAAAGTATGTTGCGCCTCATCGGGGTTCTTCTCGTACTTGTTGCTGCCTACCATGAGCAGGAAGTTACGAGCCGTACTCAATATGCAGTTCTCTATCTTCAAGTTGTTCGACGAGAAGCTGCGCACTACGTTTTTGCCGTTGCTGAGCACGGAATTGACGATCTTGTCGTTGTCGCCGTGCACTTCCAAGACCGTACCCGTGGAATCGAGGTTCTGAACTATAAGACCGAAGTCGCAGTTCTTGACCTTGACGTCGTTTACGGTTATATTGTCGCCGTCAACGTACATTCCCACGTTGTCCTGACCGAATGCGGTCACGAGCGGCATATTATTGGGGTCGCCGAGCAGATAGAACGGCTTAGGACCTTTGAAGAGGTCGTTTTCGCCCGGCTCGTAGTAATTTTCGCCGTCTATGGACGTGTATTTCGTCGGGAAGCAAAGGTTATGCAAATTTATTGTATAGCCGTTGCCGTAAAAGTCCTTTTGCACTCTTATGCCAGCGATCAACGTCTTTTCCACAGGCTTATATTTGGTTTCCGTCTTTACAAATTCGTTCCAATGATCGATATATTCGCTGTTGTATGTCGTGTCGAATTTATAGACCTCTTCGTTGAAATTGAAGCCGCTGTCCTTGTCGGTGCCGAATATCGTCACGTTGTTCGCCTTGGACGCCTCGGCGTTTGCCTTGGACTCGAAGTTCCTGCGAAGAACGGCTATCTCGCCCTCCTCCGACGCGTTGGTGCAATACATGAGGTCCTCGTATGTGTAAACGTTGATGCCGTCCTTGACTATCTTGAACGGGAACGACGTGGATATGCCGAGCGATTCGTTGACAATGGTGACGTTGGACATCTCCTCGCCCGCGTTCTTGATCTTTATGGTCTTGTTTGCAAGATCGACTTCGACATTGTCGGTCGTGTTTTCGTAATCGACGGCAAGTCCGTCCATAATGGTGTCCACCGACGCGGTTATGTCGAATTTTATGACTGCTTGGCTCTTTGTGTCGCCGTACAGGTCGTATTCGCCGAAGTATATGGTGGGATCCACGTTTTGTCCCGACCCGCTCACCTCGGTGTTGATGACGAAAGCGTCGCCCGTATAGATGATGCCCGTCATCGTCATGGGAGTGACGTTGCGCTTTTCCGTGGTGCAGGTGATCGTCACCTTGCCCGTCGAAATGCCGCGCAAAAACCACTTGTCATGCCCGTCGGTGTCTACGGTAGCATGAGGTTCGGGATCGTCGTCCGCATTTTCCACTTCCCAGACAAGGCGATTGCCTTCGCTCGCCGGATAGCGGCTGTCCGCAACGACGCTGCTTGCCGTAAGTTCGTAACTGCGATTGAGTTCGAAAAGTTCGTTATCTTTATATTCCCAATTTATACGAACGACGTCGTTATCTATTACGTTGAATGCCGTCTTTATGGTAGCTATTCCGAACAAGGCGACCAAGAAAGGCATTATAAGCAGCAATGCAAGGTTCTTCTTTTTCATCAGTTGACCACCTCCAATTTACCGAACAAGTTGACCATTCGGCTCTTTAAGCGAACCACAAACGGTATCCCGCTCGCTATGATCACGGCAAGTCCTATAATGTATGCGACGTAAACGTTTATGCCGAAGTACGAAGCCACTATCATCGCTGCCGAATACAATATGGGTATGAGATACGAAAACGTAGACGAAAGGAAATAGCTGCGCGGACTGTCGTGCTTTATCCTGAGTTCCTCATACATGGATATAAGACTGAATATCGTCTGAATGAGAAGCGTGAGCACAAATCCGAAGATAGCCGTGGAAATGCTCATGCAACCGAACGCGAACAAAACTATATACGTCACAAGTTCGGACGCGAGAACGAACGCAAGCGGCAAAGCCATCTTTATCGTAAGTTGCGTGAAAACGTCTACGGGGATTATCTTTATAAGTCTTATGTTTTTGGATTCGTTGGCTATGTAGCTGTTTGCACCCTGCGCTATTATGAGCCCCGCCAAAATGGCAAGCAATATGTCTATTATGGGCAAGAACGTGGGCAAAAGCGCCACATAATACGAGAATACTCCCGAAGAGAATATCGTATTGAGCGACGATATTATGAGATATACCAAAAACGGCTGAACTACCAACAATCCCGTAAACGAGAACAGATTGCCGGAGTCCTTGAAAAGAATGGTAAATTCTTTTTTGAATAACATTTTTACGGGCGACAAGGGCTTGAATTTGCCGCTCTTCACTCTGCCAGCACGGTAACCGAAACGCATATTGCGCAAATAGTTGAACGTGATGACGCAAAGCGCTATGCCCAAAAGCAACACTCCCACAGATATGCAGAGCTGAATGAGTATGGTCCGCGTTATGTTCTCGAAGAATATTTCGACGAGCCAGGTCGTGGGGATCATGAACTTCCTTGCGTTTATCATGGCGTTCAAAGTGTCGGCGCTGAGTATCGAATTGAAATTTCCGCCCGCAACGAGGGATACGAAAATATCAAGCACTCTGCTGTAAAGCCAGCAAAGCCCGAACACGAAAATGCCCGCAACTATGAACTGTATGAGAGGATGCTTTTTCAAAAAGTCGCCTATCATCTTATACGGATACATAAGTATGAGCGCTATACCGCATTCAAACGGAAAGGACAACAGCGGATAGAACAATCCGAGATAAAACAGCTTTCTGCTCCTGTTGAATATGGACGCGTACGACGCTATTATGGGATATGTGAACAGTATGCCCATGACATATTGGAACAAAAACAGGAAGAACAATTTGGACAGGATTATCTGCGCGTTCCTTATCGGCATCATGGTAAGATTGCTCATGTCCTTATCGTTAAAGAACAGTTTCTTTGCCTGAACAAGGCATATGACCGTCATGAGAACGGACACGATAAACAATGCTATCGACAAAAACGCAAGAGGCGCGCGATCGTACGAACGCAACTTTCCGAGCACTCCCGACACAACGAAAGTTTCGACAGTTATGAACATGGCGACCAAAAGCACATTGAGAGCATACGAAACGGCTCTCCAATTTCCCACCTTACCGCCGGCGAATATTAACTTGAAATCTTTCTGTAAAAGCGCCAGCATTTTAACCTCCGTAGGTTTCGATAAACAACCTCGATAATCCCAAACGCAAATTGGGCGACTTGTTAAGATCGTAAAGGTTTTCGACAACGCCGTTGTTGATTATGGCAACACGATCGCACAGTTTGGATACGAGTTCGATATTGTGCGACGTTACAAAAACGGTCTTGTTGTGATTGGCGTATTCGCGCATCATCTTTTTGAGTTCCTCGACGGCTATAATGTCCAATCCGACGGTAGGCTCATCGAGGATCCAGATATCGGGATTGTACAGTAGGCTCGCCACAAGGCAAAGTTTTTGCTTCATACCATGCGAATAGCTTGCTATGGGCGACTTCAAATCTTCCTCGGCAAGCGCCATTCTGCCTATAAGATATTTGTAATTGTCTTTGAAATCTTTCTCGCCCACTCCGTATATGCTTGCGGTAAATTCGAGATATTCGTATCCCGTCATTATCTCATAGCAGGTGGGCTCGGAAGCGACGTAACCGAAAGTCCTCTTAGCCTCGACAGGAGTCTTGACTATATCGTAGCCGTTAAGCGTTATGGTGCCTTCTTCAAAGCGTTTGACGCCTATCATGCAATCGATGGTAGTGGACTTACCTATACCGTTTCGTCCGATAAAGCCGAACAATTCGCCGCTGTACACGTCGAGATCGATGCCTTTGAGCACTTTCTTCTCGCCGTAAGCCTTGTGAAGCCCCTTGATGGATATCGAAGGCTCTCTTTCTTCGGTAACGTTATCTTCCGTTACATTTTTCTCAACTTGGTTAGCCAAATCTTTTCCCCCACAAATTTATATTCGGTACCGCATGCCGCGCAATGATAAACGTCGTTTACGGCTATGTCCTTGCTTCCGCATACGGGGCAATGCGCCTCGTATATCTGTCTGCTTGCCTTGACGGTCCTTGTCTTGTCGCCGAGGTACCTGTTCAATATTTCGTTTTCGTTCATGCCGCCCGTTTTAAGCGGGATAACTCTTTCGTCCACATAGGCGGCGTTCCATACGGACACGGCGTCGATGGAATCCGCGCCCGATTTTTTCAATTTCGCGAGATTGTTTTCCACTTCGCCGAAATCCACCGTGCTGTCGAATACCAACAAATTTTCGGTCGTCTTTCCGTCCGCTCTGTTGGTAATATCGACGTGCAAACCGTTATATTCCGACGCGTCCCCGACCGAAACGGAAAACTCGTCCGTTTCAAGACGCATATCTCTCACCACTTTATTCTTTTCCGCCTTCTCGCCCGACACATATCTGTATCCGGCTTTGTTGAGCGCAAGCAACAACTTGGTGAAATAATACGCGGACATATCCTTTGTGCGAGCTTCCACATCTCCGTACGTCACGTTGTTTACATAGAACCTGTAACATGCGCCGTACAAACGATTGTGCTTGAATACGTTTGTCGCCTCGATGTGCGTAAACTCCGTATTTGCCTTGGAAACGATCTTATAAAAGTCCGTTCCTTTGATGCGCTTGATCTTTTTTGAAAGCATGGCAAGCCTGCCGTATGCTTTGTCGAGCGACGAATCGTCCTGAGTAAGCAGATCGCCATTCATGACGGTTCCCACAAGGAAATCGTAAAACTTGACGTAATCATTGAGTTGAGCCGATATCGTATCGATAAGATATACAATGAAACGATTCTCGTAATTTTTCAACTCGTCGACATTCTGGAAATAATACACTCTTGCGGGCGTCATAACACCGCGCTTATCCTTCCACAATTTTTCGTCCTTGACGGTTTCGCGGAACATTTCGGGCGTAAGTCCGTATGCCTGCTCCGCTCGCAGAATGACCGTTTCGCGTTCGTTGATTATGAACGGATGAGTGATTATAGATATCAGAACGCCGACAAGTTTGTTGATCTCGTCAAAATAACTCAGGTCCTTGTTAAGCGATACGCTCTGCAAAGAAAGATCTTCAAGCTCGGCTATATCACGGAAGAACGACTCGTTATCCGATCGATCCACGGCATAGCGTTTTATGCTCGTATTTACTGATTTTAGTAATTTTTCTTCGCAGTGTATCATATATTAAAGTTTCTTGATAAGGTCTTCTATCGCCTTTTCGCTCTTGACGAATGTGCCTGCACCGTATACGTTTCCGATAAGGCTTTGCAATTGTTTGAGCCCCGATTTGAGATAGTCCTCGAACCTTCCCTCCAACTTGGAGATGACCTTGCGCGCAAGTATGAAGTCGAGCACCTCTTCCTTCGTGCCGCCGCATGCTATGTATGTGGGAACGATGGTAGCGATCTGATTGAGCACACGGTTGCCGACAGCTATATCGAATTCCTTGTAGATGAAGTCGGTGACTTTATCGAACTTAGCTATGTCGTCGGTATTGAACGAATTGGCGGCGTTATTGGCTGCCTCGTCATAGAGCTGTTGAAGTTTCGAACTGCCTATGGTGATGGGTTCGGAATTTGCGCTCGGGATAAACGGTTCGTTGCGGTTCTCGAATTCGATGGTGATGGCTCTGTCGTACACCTTGTCTGCCACCGAGAACGTGGAGTCGTCTTTGTTCGCCGTTGCCACGAAGTAGCAGTTTTCGGGGATCCTGATGTAGCCCTCTTCGAGTTTTACGGGCGGGAGGAAATTGGCGGGAAGCTGCATAACTCTGAGTTTCCATTCCTCGGGCGGGAATTCGAGCACGGACAGGAAGTCCGCAAAGTAATATTCTACGCGGGAGATGTTGAATTCGTCGAGGACGAACATATTGAGTTTATCTTCCTCGTAATTAGCCTCGTAAAGAGCGGACAAGAAGTCCGTTTCGTTATATGTCTTGGAAAAGTCGTTGAAGTAACCGAGCATATTCGTTCTGTCGCGCCAGGTAGCCTGTACGGCGAGGAACGTCGCGTTTCCGCCTATGTACTTTGCAAAGTAACGCGGAAGAGAAGTTTTACCTGTACCGCTCAAACCTTCGAGAATGATAAGTCTTGTCGCAGCAAGTCCGCTGACGAACATACGGATCGTGGATATATCGAAATACAACTTTTCGTATTTGGCAAGATAGTTTCTGAATCCCTCGCAAATCTGTTTGAGATCGAGATTGGCGCTTATCAACTTTTCGGCATTGAAGCCCTCATATTTGATATCTATCGCGGACAATGCGGGGAACACCTTTTCTCTGTCGTCGAGTTCCAACGCGCCCGCAACTGCCGCGCCTGCGACTCCGCCAACTGCCGCGCCCGCAACTCCTCCCGCGATCGCTCCGTTTGCCGATGATACGGCGCCGCCTTCGGTCGCCTCGTCCTTTTTGTCGAAATTGTCGGATACACGCTCGGATTCGTCTTCGGTCATAATGTCGTCGAGAATGTTGTTCTTAAAGAACTCGAACGGTTTGCCCACCTTGCGGAAGTTGACTACCAACATGGTGATCGCTACGACTATCGCGCCGAGAGCCACGAAAAGTATCAACGATATAGCAAGGCTTTCGCAAAGGAACATCAAGTTGTTGAGTACGTTTTCTCCCGTGATCTTGGGTTGGATCAAAAGTCCTATGCCGAGAGAGAGCGCAAGGCAGCAAAACAAAGTAGCAATATAGATGCCTATCATTTTGCCCGACCATTGCGGTTTTTCGTTTATGTACGCAAGACGCTTTTCAAACACGAAAGCAACGGTAAATATTACGATATATACGGCTACGAGAGCAACGTACGTTATGCCGAATATCCCTGCGTTGATCTGCGGGAATTTGAGTCCGTCCGCCATCATGCCGATAGGGTTCTTCGAACTGAAAATCGAAGCATCGCTGCGGTTAAGACACAGCGCAACGAATATGAGCAATATTGAATACAAGCCCATTATCGCGAATGCAATGAAGTTCTTTCTGGTAAAATACTGTTTATTGGTCCTTTCCATCGTTTTTCCTCGTTTTTATTTGAATTTTTTGAGGCTCCGTTCCGTCGATCGTTCTTATCATAGTATCGTCTTCGGCGTCGACCTCGATTTCTTTTTTTTCTGCGTTGCCGTCGCTATCGAAACGGTAAGCAAATCCTTTGTATTGTATTTCTCTTATCTTATCCGCTTTGTCGGCGCCCTGCTCCCCGAATATCGCCAAGCTCAATACGACAGAGCGTTCGTCGGTGCTCTTTTCGATTTTTTTCGACACGGCGTCGGACATGAACATACAGTACAGCAATGCGATAACGGTGATTATCCCGGGATACGATTGCAGGAACATTACGAATATTCCGACAAAGCCTATCCTGCCACCCCTGTAAATGCCTATCACGTCGTCAAATCCGGGACGGTAAATGTCGTTGGCGCTGTTTGCGTCGCCTCGCATAACGAATCGCACATTCTCCCCCTCGCCCGATATATTGACTATACGGTGGATTATGTTCTTGCCCTCATTGTTGCGATAAGCGATGATATCGTATCGTTGCAGATCGCTCGGCGATGATATCGCATTCAAAACGATGATATCGTATTTTTTGAATTGCCCGCCGAGATCGTTTTCGAAGAGATAATCGTTTTCAGAATTCTTTTGGCTCATCGATCCTGACGCAACGACCATAAAGGTCTTGCCGAGGATCGGTCTGCCGCCGCCGAACCTGTTTATGAGCGAAAAAACAAACATCGGTATTATCAAAACCAACAAAGCGACAAAAATCGCGGTCCTGACAATTTTTCGTATCTTTTTTTTGCGCTCGTAATTTTCGGTCTTTCTGCGAAGGATCTCATCGATCAACTCGATATCTCTCTCCCCCGATTCGATCTTCGTTATCGTCGATCGCGCATAAGATTTGAAAAGTACGGTGAACACTACCGAAAAGCCGGCTACGCTGACCACGGTAGCGATTATAGAAATGATTTGGAGCAAATTCATAAGGTATATCCCTTAGTTGCTCATTATTGATTGGGACTTGCGGTGATCGTGAGCGCGAATGTAGGCTTTGTTCCGTTCAACATCGAATAACCCATTACCATATCTTTGAATTCGTTCAATGTTTTTTCCACCTCTTCGTCGCTTACTTCTTCCCGTATGCCCGGTCGGTCAAAGTAGTCGCTCGGATTTTCCCGTCCGAATTTTTCTCCCCATTTAAGACTGATCGAAAATTTGAAAGAAAGATACGGAGTACCCTCGTCGTCTTCCCTTATGTTCTTGGTGTCTACCGGCGGAACCACTTCTCTCGGCTTCCATTCCTCGTCGTAAAACTCGCTTATATCGAGATAACCTTCCTTAGCAGCTTCTACAACGCCGCTCGGGAGTTCCAACACATAATAGAGCCTTCCGAGATATTCGGCGTTTCTCAAAGTGCCCGATACGGTTATAGAGAGTTTTTCGTAAGACACCTTGTCCCAGGTCACTCTGCCGTAATCATCGTTATATCTGCTGTCGAACACAAAAGCATTTTCGATAGAGTTGTCCTTTTGATTTATGTCCACGTCGTCTATTCGCAGATCCACAAACGACATCGGGCTGACCGCGACCGACGATACGCCCAAAGTTCCGTTTGTCGACTGAGAAAGAGATCCGAGCAACAACCATATCGCAATACCCGTTACGACAAGCACAACAGCCATAAATACTACCACACCCAAAAACAGATGCTTTCTTGTATATTGTTTTCTTGTTAATTTTGCCATACCCTTTTCCTATTTCACGCTTATGCGAATTGAGTATATGCAATAATGACTTTTTTCATCATAATTCCCCTTATATAAGGAAATCGATCATTATCGCATAAGTAATGTGTTTTGATATCTTTTATTTGGAACTCTTTGCCTTAAAGATGTACTTGTATGACAAATCGTCCATCAAGTCGTTGAGTTTCCACAATGCGGAAAAAGCGTCCTCATTTGCGGGCGCCGTATCGACAGGCTGTATATCGATTATGTTTTCGCCGTCACTGCCGAAAACGCGTTCATACGCGTTAGCGATCTCTTCGTCGTATCCCTTATTCATATAATATGTATAAGGATTGACGCCGCCGAAATGGCTGCCCCACTTTAACTCTATGTTAAGATAGACAGTGAAAAGTTCCTGACCCAGCGGATCCTCGGGATCGGTCGGACGCTCATACTCGGTACGTTGCAAAGTAAGTCCGAAGCTGTCGGTCGGAACAATTTCGAAATAATGCGATGTCTCACCTGATTCATCAAGCACCGTATAAGTCGGCAACGTGATCAAATTCAGTTCCACCGCTCTGCTGTAATTGTTCGACTCGTCGCCGCTTTTCGTCGCGGAAAAATAGACGTTTATGTCCGGAATGTTCTTAGACGCCGTGATCTTGATCTTTGTTGTAAGATTTTCGTCCTCTGTCCCGCTTAACGGTGCAAGCCACGTGTTTGGCGCAATATCCTTGGGCTTTCCGAAGTGAATGGAATCCACGGATTCGTCCACTTTGAGAGTGATGCTCTTATCCGCAACCGCTTCTACCGAAATGTTGCCTTCGTGATAGCCCACGGAATTGTTGGAAAGCACCCACGCCGCGAAACCGACATTGAGCAAGGCAACACTGACTACAAGAGCCGCCACCAAAATGGTGATCTTAGTTCTGCGTTTCATCATTTTCTCCTTTTGATTTTTAACTGTATCATACGCGCTTACGACCGATCGCTCTCCCCTTGCAATTCGCATAAGCCGCTTTTATCCTACACGGATACAAAGGCGATCGCCTAAACCGCGCATAATATAATTCATTATAACATGTATTTTCACATAAATCAAGCGTTTTTAACTACAAAATACGACTTTATAATGCATAATTTATATTTTATACTTTAAGTTTGTTTTTAAAATACGGTTCTTATACATTTTACCGCAAAAAAAGTTTTGTCGCGCTTTTGCCTGCCGCGAATATAAAAAATAAAAATTATTTTGAAAACCATGCCTTTTTTCTTGCCTTATGCCTCGATTTATGCTATACTGCTTTAAGCTGTGATTGAGTTCGCCCATGCGCGATCGACCATTGCGAGGCAATTGCCGAAAAAACTTATGCCACTATAGTCTAGCGGTTAGGACGTTGGCCTCTCACGCCGAAAACAGGGGTTCGATTCCCCTTAGTGGTACCAA
>CANQFK010000053.1 GCA_947598585.1 uncultured Clostridia bacterium | reverse complement strand
AGAGGAACGACCGAGCATAAAAGTCTTGTTTGCGAACATAGTGAGCAAACAGACTATAAAGCGAGGGTAGTGACGACGCGTCGGGTGAAGGTGGCGGCGTAAGCCGCTTGTAAAAAATAATGCTCCTTCACCACCGCCCACGGCGGAGCCTCTTCCTCGGCGAGGACGAGGCCTTTCTTAAAGGTAGCCCTCACCCACACCTCATTGCCCATACGCCTCACTCCTTTTCCCTCTCACCCCCACACTCACCCCCACACCCACACACACCCAACCACGCAAAAAATTTCCTTTCTTTCCCGCAAAAAAAATTTTGCGATCGTACTTTTGCCCTTTATCGCGCATAAATTACAACATATGGTATTCAAAAGATCTCCCGTCACGATATATGGACAAAGATCCGCGTTCTCGGCAAAAAAAGAGCATATATATCCATTTGCCCGCATAAAAATAAGGTCAAACTTTACAAAAAATGTATTGTAATAGGCAATCAAAAGACTTGACTTATCTTTTTATTTATTATAAAATAAACTCGTGATAGAATCTTCTATCGGTCGTTATTGCTCATAACAAGGGTAATAATGAGCGGGGATAAGCCTGATAATGAAAATTTATTTGTTTTTATTATTTAAAAGGCTTGACTTATCATGTCTTTTGTTATACAATAAATGAATGGTAGAAATTTCTGTCTTTTACAATTTCCTATCGGGAGGAATGAATGTTATAAGAGAACTTTGTTTGACCAATAAGAAAATGTAAGCAGAACCATTATTAACTAAGGCACAACTCGGCGCCGTGCGGCATGACCTGCCAAAAGGCGCTTACCACAAAAAAAATTTAAAAGGAGAAAAAAATGACTAAACAATTTAAAAAAGGTCTTGTGGCTGTTTTGATTGTTCTTATGGCAGTTTTGGTTGGTTTCACTTCCAATGCTGTTATCGGTCAGTCAAGAGCGGCAGATCCGAGCCAAGATCAGATCGAAGCCTTTGAAAAGCAAGTCAGAGTGCTTCAAGCACAGAATTTGACCGACGCGCAAATTGCCGACGCGAAGTATTTGCTTACCGGTATTTTGGGCGAAAAGACTACGGAAAAAGAGCCTAAGATCAAACCTTTTGGTACCACATATACCGGAGGCAGCGAATACGAGCAGGTTAAGTTTAAGGATGTGAAGAAAGCGACGACCGTATGGTCCGCATACAACGCCGCAAAGACTCAGATCCCCGAGTTGACAAAGTTCGCTCGTATCGATGATATCGATAAGGATTTGCTTGCTTTGTATCGAAAATATGATGAAACTCTTTCTAATGTCAATGCATATAGAGAGTTGATCAGATTTACGAGCACGATGAAGGCTATCGCGGACGGATTCGATCCTTATACTACATATAAGGCTTCTCATGGTCTTGTTGAGCAAATGACAACGGATATTGAGGGCTGGATCAAAGAGGGCTTGGCATATGAAGCGTCTTTGGACACGTCTGCCAAGACAAATGAAAGTACTCTTCATTATTACCTCTATTATTCTTCCGGCGTTGAAGAGCACTATCATGAGTATTTCCGTGCTTTGAAGCGCATGAACGATATGGAAGCGCAATTCGCAGATATCGACAAGGCTATCGACGCTATCAAGTATTATGACGAAGACGCTAAGACCATGAAAGGCGATTCGGAAGCCGACGATGATTACAGCGCAGATAAGGAAAGTGAGGGCGTACAGCCTGCTCCCGAGGGTAAGAAACAGACTATCGTTGAGAGCAGTAGGGCATCCGTTAAAGTCGTAACCGACAAACTCTTTAAAACTGTGGAGCAAAAGACCACCAATTTGGTAGATCCCGCCGATTATGAGTTTATAAAGGGCAAAAAGGATTATGATAAGGCAGTCGAAAGATTGGAATATTGGACCAGCTTGAAGAAAGAAGTCGAAGATCTTATTGAAGACGCTTTTAGTAAGAAAGTAGACGGCAAAGTATACTTTACCATCAGAGATCTTATCCAAAAAGCTAACAATAAGTGCAATGAGCTTTTGAACGCTTCGAGATATGAGGGCGGTGTAGAAACGGCTCAAAACTACAATAACCTTAAAGACACTTTGGATCCTACAATAAAGGGTCATCTTGATACAATGAATGCTTATCTTGAAACTCTTTATGACAAGATCGATGCTGTTGTAGCTCTTATCAAATTGATCCCCGAGCTTGACGCTGCTTCCTATACAGAAGAATATAGAAAGACTATCGAAGACGCAGAGAAGGCATTTGCCGCTCTTGATAAGGATATTTCCAACGGTATCTCTGATAAATTCAATGATGCAGAATATAAAAATGAATATTCCGGCTTTGACGCAAAGGGTCGTGATGTAGCGATCTATCCGCTTGTAAAAGAGAACAGAGAGCTTTTGGCTGAGCAAGCAGAACTTAACGCAGCAAACGCAGAATTGCAAAAAGCTATCGACGCTATCAATGCTAAGCGTAAAGCTCCCGATTATAAAGAAGCAGAGGATAAAACCAAGGACGCAGACGATACGACGCTTAGAGTAAACGCAGAAAAGATCCAAACAAATAATGCAACTCTTACTGCTAACAGTGCAAGACTTATGGAAATTGCACAGGAATTGTTGAAGGACGATCACTATATGTTCGGTTATGACGAATTTATAGTTGAAGGCTTCGATAAACTTATGGCAGCAAGAGAGCAGTTGGATTCCTGGACCAAGATAATCAAGGATCGCATGGCTCGCGTAGAGAAGTTGATCGAACTTTACGAAAATGGTCAGAGCGCCGATCAGGAAGAAGGCCTCGAAGGCTTTGCCGCAATACTTAACGAGCTCCGCCCCATGTACGAGGATAAGAGCGGTAAGTATTGGTTCGGTGCAGATCCGATGGCGCACAAGAATGCATTCTTGTATGCGGCTAA
The DNA here is from genome assembly GCA_947598585.1 of uncultured Clostridia bacterium. GTDB lineage: Bacteria > Bacillota > Clostridia > Christensenellales > Pumilibacteraceae > CAG-552. Next base: position 3,868 of record CANQFK010000053.1, on the reverse strand, counting down.
GGATGAGTACTCCGAGCAGATATTCGTTCATGACGAAAAGACCGAAGATATCTTTGGTAAGTATATGGATAGATACAACTTCTTGATCACGGATTCTAAATATCCTCCCAATCATGCAGAAGGTCCCGTTACCAACTACGATGTATTGTCTTACTTCTATTATTTGTGGGATAGAATACAGGAAGCCGTAGGCGACGTAGACGAAAGGATCAAGAATCTTCACGACGCTGCTACAAAAGCAGGTTGCGTATACGGATACAGAGGCGAATTGGTAGACCTTTATACCGAATTCAAGAAATTCAAAGATTACAAACTCGACGGTACGACAGGCGAGGGACAGGATTATACAGACTGGATAAGCGGTAAGAACATGCTTCTCGATATGTATGATGAATATCAGGAAGAAGAAAAACTTGTTCAGGCTTGGGCTGCACTTGCCGAGAACCTCAAAGTTCCCGTAAGCGTTGCTGATTTCGAACAGATCGAAGCTGCAAAGGAAGCCTTTAAAGCTATCAAGCACTATGTAAAACCCGCAGAACCTGCTGCTAACGCAGAAGTAAATTACGGCACATTCTTGGCTCAGACAGGAGATGGCAAATGGGTTTACAAGACCATGGAAGACGACGAGAAGTACGAGGCAGAGTTCCCCAATTTGAAGTTGGATTACAGCGCAGAATACGCTAAGTATAGTGCAGCTGTTACCGCTAAGGACGCATTGGCTAAGCAGATCAAGGATCTTTCCGACGAAATGGCAGCCATCGTTACCGACGCTAAGAAAGGTGATAAAGCTCCTTGGAATAAAGATTGGGATATCAATCCCGCCGACGGTAAGGTCGACCTCGATAAGACAATAGAGTGGACTAATCTCGTTAAAGAAATTATCGAGAAGTACAAAGCTATTGCAGATAAGGTACTTGGCGGTGCCGATGGTAAAACAGAAGTAAATAACATCGAAGGCAATATAAGCTATGTAGGTGCGCAGGATTATCTCCAAAAAACTTACGCAGAAGCATATGCTAATTATCTTAAAGCTCTTCAACTTATCAGAATATACGAAGTAGAGGCAGCTATCGAAAAGCTTCCCGATCCCGAAGATATTACTCATGCCGATTACCATCATGTACAAGACGCTTGGGAATTGCATAATCTGTATTTGAGAGATTTCTACGATTATAATGATGCTGAATGTATAGATCCGAATACTTCTAAGACCGACGGAAAGAAAGAACATGAGGATTTCCGTAACGATAAGAAACTTCACGACTGCATGGATAAGATCGGCGTGATCAGCGAAGATCTTGTTGATTGGGAGAGAAAGGTAGTTCAGCTTTACGAAGATATCGACGACGAAGCAGTTGCTTCCGAAGTCAACAAGGCTCTTGATCGTGCAAAGAAGGATTTCGTTGATAAGAACGGTGTAAAATATCCCAACGGATTCCCGGGATATCCGCTCGATCTCGAAAAATGGGCAGAAGTCGGAGCAGCATATGAGGATCTCATCGATGTTGATGAACCCGAGAAGTCGGCAAGAGTTGAATACTTAGAGAAAGCTAAGGGCGTTTACGATTACCTCAATCAAAAGAGCGATGAGGTCATCAATAAACTTAACGATGATATCGCTAAATGGGCTGCGGATATCGAAGCCAACGGTTACACCGCAGATAATACCGCCGCTGTTGAAGATATCTATGAATTGTATAACAAGTTGCACAAGACGCAACAAGACCGTGTAAATCTTCAAGATATAGCTGACGCAAAGGATATGCTCGACGCTATGGCAGCTTTCAAAGGTTTGGTAACCGAACTTTACAGAGAAGTTGTTCAAGAAAAGAATATCACTTCGTTCGTTCAATACTATATCGATACCGCTCGCGTAATGTACAATACATTCCCGACCGACATCAGATTGTCTTTCAGCGATTCCAACAGCGCTAACTGCATCAAGTGCGATAAGTACGTTGGCTATGCAGCTGTATTGGAAGCTATCCAAGCCGCTTACGACGAGAACGGTGGGGACAAGGGCGCTGACCACTTGAACAAGATCAAGGAAGCATTCGAAAAGGCTCAACAAGAACTTATCGATGAGCTCAAAAATGCGTTCAGCGTTGAGGCAGAAATTGCAAACGGCGAACCCGATCCCGAAACCAAGAGCGCTTTGCAAGAAGCATTGGAAGCATTCAAGAACAATATCACCACAGCATATCAAAATTATGTTGATGAGAAGTTCGGTGAACTCGATGACAGAATTAAAAACTTGGAAGACGCTTCCAAGACTCCGGGCACCGATAACAGCAAGGAGATCGAGGATCTTACCGCTCAACTCAATGCTTTGAAAGCTACGTTGGAGCACAACGGTATGACCGATCAGACCAACTTTGCAGAATCTCTCAAGAAGTTGGATCAGTTGGATACTTTGGACGCTACGATCGATAGCAAGATCAATGCAGCTATCACGGCGCTTCAAGGAACGATCAAAGATCAACTCGATGCTCTTGAAACCGAGCTCAGAGGATTGATCGACGCTAAGGCAGACAAGACCGGTTCTTCCGAACTTGATGACGCTATCGCAGATCTCGAAGCTCAGATCGCAGCAGCTAAGAAAGAAGTAAGCGATGCTGTTGACGGTAAGATCACCGACATCACCGATCGCCTCGAAGCTCTTAGTGGTGTAAGCAGCAACTTGTCTAAGCTCACTTCCGATCTTGACCAAGTTAAGAAGGATATCAATGACTTGAAAGCCGCAGACGAAGATTTGCAGAAGCAGATCTCTTCGCTCAAATCTACTTCCACTACCTTGACTGTGCTTGTTATCATACTTGCAGTTATGGTTTTGGCAGCATTGGCTTGCATCGTATTGCTCTTCATCAGACGCAAATAATAAAGCCGTGACGTCCTCTCCGATCTTCGGAGAGTGATGCCCCGTAAAATTCGGAGAATGACATCTCCATAAAAAAATTTGCAAAAAGAACTTGCCTCTATGGTAAGTTCTTTTTGTATCGCCTTTTTTAAAAATGCTTGCATTATTACGAGCGGCTTGCGTTGCTTTTATAATGGCGAGAGCTGTAAGGTTGGTTGTGTCACTATTAAAACAATCCCCTCAGACTGCTTCGCAGCCCGCTCCCCTTGCTAAGGGGCGCCTGCGTCGCTACCCTCACTTATTGGCACTCTCACGCTAAAAGCGCAAGAGTAGCCCTTTAAGTTCGGTCGCTCCTTTTCGTAAAAATGCAAGCATTTTTACGAGCGGCTACGCCGTTTTATAAGGTCGAAAAATTTGTAAACATTACCTTAGGTCGAAAGAAAGGCTTCCCCCGCGTAAAAGCGAGATTGAAAACTTTCGTTATTATCGGGGGAGGCTCCGCCGTAGGCGGTGGTGAGGGTGAAGTAAGTTGACCTTATGCACCTCATCAGCCGAGAGAACACCACGTCATCGTATTTTATACCACCTCCTTAGCCGAGGAGCGTAGCGACGAACGCCACGGAGCGTAGCGAAGTATCCGTCACTCGCTTTCGCTCGTGCCACCTTCCCCTCCTGTAAGGAGGTGAAGGCTTTCATTCTGTCGGCTTACGCCACTATGAGAACAATCCCCTCAGACTGCTTCGCAGCCCGCTCCCCTTGCTAAGGGGCGCCTGCGTCGCTACCCTCACTTATTGGCACTCTCACGCTAAAAGCGCAAGAGTAGCCCTTTAAGTTCGGTCGCTCCTTTTCGTAAAAATGCAAGCATTTTTACGAGCGGCTACGCCGTTTTATAAGGTCGAAAAATTTGTAAACATTACCTTAGGTCGAAAGAAAGGCTTCCCCCGCGTAAAAGCGAGATTGAAAACTTTCGTTATTATCGGGGGAGGCTCCGCCGTAGGCGGTGGTGAGGGT
>CANQFK010000052.1 GCA_947598585.1 uncultured Clostridia bacterium | reverse complement strand
GGGCCGTGAACAAAAAGATCCGAGCGAAAACCCCGGCAAGGACGTTGATGACCCGAACACCGGCGACGAAAACCCCGATAAGGACGTTGACGACGATAAGGATCCGAGCGACGGCAAGGACGTTGACAAGGACCCCGACGAGGAGGGCAAAACGCCTTCCGAGACCGAAGAAAGAGTTTCGGAAGCAATGCTTATGTACAAAGAGGCTTTGGCGAATGGATACGAGGGCAGTTATTTGCAATTCCTTGACGAATACAAGGAGATAATAAGCGCTCGGCTGGAAAATTCGGCAGTCGACCAAGCCATGTTGTCGGTCGTAAGCATTTTTTCGACGTTCACTTTCTCATACGGTGACGCGGCGGCAGGCGGAGCGGGCGTGATTTATTCGCTCGATACAACTACTTACGACGCATACATACTTACAAACTTCCACGTGATTTACAGTGCGGACAGCATAAGCAAGTATAGCAAACGAATTGACGTGTGGCTCTTTGGCAGTGAAAACGAAAGGGAGGCTCTATCCGCGACTTTGGTGGGCGGAGAAATGGATAAGGACATTGCCGTCCTGAAGATAAAGGGCAGCGATACCGTTATCGAATCCGACGGCAAACAACATACCAACATGGACATACTCAAAAAATCGGCGGCACGGGCAATAAAGATTGGCGATTCCGACGAGATTTCGGTAGGCGACAAGGTGTACGCAATTGGCAATCCCGCGGGTTACGGCACTTCGGTAACGAGCGGCGTCGTTTCCGTGGCGGCAGAATATAAGCAAATGCCCGCACTTGATGTCACCCAAGAGCAATTGTATAACTACCAATATTATGGATACAGCATCAGAATGATAAACATACTTGCAATGCGCGTCGATGCGGCGATCAACCACGGCAATTCGGGCGGCGGCTTGTTCAATGCGAACGGCGAGTATGTGGGCACAGTCAATGCACGTGAAGAGGCAAGCGGCATCGTCGCATTCGGCTATGCCATTCCCTCGAATTTGACCGTCGCCGTCGCAGATAACATAATCGCAAACGACAAAAACATGGCGGCTCATGCGGACTTCGGCTTTACCGTGAAGTCGGAAAAAAGCCGAAGCGTTTATGTGGACGGCGCGGCTCGAATTTATGAGACCGTTACGGTGGCTTCGGTAAATGCAAGTTCGTCCTCCCAAGGCAAACTCAATGTGGGAGATGAGTTCGTTTCGTACAAAATAGACGACGGCGAAGATATTCCCATAATACATCTTTATCAGCTTGAAATAGTAAGCTATCTGTTGCGAGAGGGAGATAGCTTCAGCGTGACCGTTATAAGAGACGGAAAAGAAGTAGAGGTTTCTTTCGGAACCTTGACAGAAAAGGATTTTAAGATTAACGAAAACAGTAAGATAAATTAGAATAAGATAAGGCGGCAAACATACTATGGATATCAATATCCTTTGCGTTAAACAAAAAGGTAAAATAAAGTACAATAGTCAAGTTTTCTTGCTTGAGAAACTTAATAAAAAGCAAACCGACGGCTTTATATATCAAGATAATTGGTTCTTATATAATTCAATTATCGGATGTGGATATAATCTCTATTCCGGAAAGATAGATCATGCCACTTATGATCTTGCGGATTATGCGGAAACCGATACAGTAGCAGACTATTTCCGATATTTGCTCTGTGACGATAGAAGCCCCGAAAACGGTACGATTGATTTGATGACCGACGCAAAAGTTATATTTAATGCCGACCTTATTGATGATTTTGAAGAATTATTGGCAAACGCAATAAAATGTTCTCAAATTAAAACATGTCTTGTGTTTTTCAGGATCCAAGCGTGCTGTCCCGAACGATATGTAGGACGAATCAGCTTGAAACAATTCTTTGAAAAGTTACGTAGCGGTCAAGTTTATCTCAATACTGCTTATATCATTTCGGAAGCCGAATACGATTGACACTAAAGCAAAAGTTAATTTTACAAAAGCCAATTTTGTATTTAATAAAATTAAAGACGTATTCGTTTTTTTGAATACGTCTTTCGATTTTCGGGCAAATTGTCAGTCGCTTGTCGGTTTTTTCGGTCGGTTTTTCAGTCGATTTCGAGGCGCTTGCTGTCAGGCAATTTGGCTTGTTTTTTTGGCATAGTCAAGCTCAAAACGCCGTTTTCGAATTTCGCTTTCATTTGGTCAATGTCGATGTTCGAAACGTCGAATCTTCGGCTGTATTTGCCGTATGATCGCTCGACACGGACATATTTGTTCTTTTTGCTCGTCTCTTCGTGCTCCGAATGGCGTTCGGCGTTGATGACAAGCGTGTTGTCTGTCAGATCGAGATGTATGTCCTTTTTGTCAAACCCCGGCAGATCCGCCTCGAGAATGTATTTGTCCCCCTCGTCCCTGATGTCCGTTTTGAATTCCGCTATGTCGCCGTTCCCGAAAAACGTCCCGAACGGCTCGTCAAAAAGCCTCCTTTCCAATTCGTCCATTTCCCTGAACGGATTGTAATAGAGTTTATTGTTGCTGTCATATGGTCTCAATTCATACATTGTTTTTTACCTCCGCTTTTTTAGCTTTTGTCTTTTATACGCTATTTATTCTTACACTATTTATTATATTTCGATAGCTGTAAGGGTGGAGCATAAAGGTTTTCGGCATAGGTTCGTTTTTCAAGCTTTTGTCAAAATTCTTTTAGTTTTACACATTAAAACCGAGGTAAAATGTGATATAATGGTATTAAGTAAGTACAATCCAAATAATTTCGCACTTATTATGTCTAAAAAATCGTTTTGCCATAATTTTTGCGGTCAATCAAGCATTAGTTCATCGATTAAAATTAACATTCAAGGGAGGCTTATATGAAAAATGTATTGATTTTAACTTTAGCTATCTTGACGTCAATATGCCTTTTTGCGTGCGCCGCTCCGCATCAACATAAATTCAGCAAGGATTGGAGCTGCGACGCTCGGTATCATTGGCACGAACCCCTTTGCGACGACGCTTCCCCCGAAATGAAGGAACATACCTTTGTCCAAGGCAAGTGCTCCGTCTGCGGCTACGATGGTACGACCCCGAGCGAACCCTCGGGCGGCGAAACTCCGGGCGAACCCTCGGGCGGCACAACTCCGGGCGGCGAACC
>CANQFK010000051.1 GCA_947598585.1 uncultured Clostridia bacterium | reverse complement strand
CAGTCGTTCAGATTGCCGCCCGAAGAGGGACAGTCGTTTGCCGCGTCATACGAGGAGCAATCGTTCAGACTACCGCCCGAAGAGGGACAGTCGTTTGCGGCGTCGTACGAGGAGCAGTCGTTCAGATTGCCGCCCGACGAAACGGATTCGCCCAACATTTATCAAGAGAACAATACATATCAGACGCAGGCGAATTTTGCGCCTCAACCCGACCTTTCGAGTTTTGACCGCAAGATAAACAATCTCGCCGACGCCATCGAAAGATATCTTTACGAGAGCAGGGACGTAAAGGATAATTATATCTTTGCCTGCGACGGGATAGCTTCGGCGGCGCGCACCGACAGGGCGAGCGCGTTGGTTTATGCGAAATATTTGAGAAATTTACTCAGTCATATCCCCGAAATAACTCCGTACATTGCGGACGTTATAGACGAATTGAGTTGACGCGTCACGGAGGAGAAATGGAGCAACAGTCACTTTTTGTTAGCGAAAGCGATCTGCCGCTTGCGGAGCGTTTGAGGCCGAGAAATCTCGACGAGTTTTTCGGGCAAAAACATTTGCTCGGAGAGGGCAAGGTGCTTCGCAAATTGATAGAAAGCGACAAGGTGGGTTCCATGATCTTGTGGGGCCCGCCGGGCGTGGGCAAGACTACGCTCGCCAAGATAATCGCGGGCAGGACAAAGGCGGCGTTCGTCAACTATTCGGCGGTGACGAGCGGCATAAAAGAGATAAAACAGGTCATGGCGCAGGCGGATCATAATCGCATTTACGGCGAAAAGACCATTTTGTTTGTGGACGAGATACATAGATTCAACAAGGCGCAGCAGGACGCCTTTTTGCCGTATGTGGAAAAGGGCAGTGTTATACTTATAGGCGCGACGACCGAAAACCCGTCCTTTGAAGTGGTAGGAGCGTTGCTTTCGCGCTGCAAAGTGTTTGTTTTGCAACAACTTAAAGTCGAGGACCTTACCGAACTCCTTTTGCACGCGCTCGCCGACGAACGCGGATTCGGCGGACAGAAGATAAATATCGATCGTTCGCTCGTGGAGGCTATCGCGGTCTTTGCCAACGGCGACGCGCGAAACGCGCTTTCTACGCTCGAAATGGCGGTGCTCAACGGCGAAACGGACGGCGACGTCACGACGGTCACCAAGGAGATAGTGGAGCAGTGCACGTCCAAGAAGTCGCTGCTTTACGACAAGACGGGCGAAGAACATTACAACCTCATTTCGGCGCTCCATAAGTCCATGCGCAATTCCGATCCCGACGCCGCCGTTTATTGGCTGGCGAGAATGCTCGAAGCGGGCGAGGATCCCATATACATCGCGCGCAGAGTGACCCGTTTTGCGAGCGAAGATATAGGGCTTGCCGATCCGCGCGCATTGGAGATCGCGGTCGCGGCTTATCAGGCGTGTCACCTTATAGGCATGCCCGAATGCAGCGTTCATCTTACGCAGGCGGTCGTATATATGTCGCTTGCGCCCAAGTCCAACGCACTGTACGCGGCTTACGAAAGCGCGAAAAGGGACGCGCTCACCATGCTTGCCGAGCCTGTTCCGCTCAATATCCGCAACGCGCCCACAAAGCTGATGAAGGAACTCGATTACGGCAAAGGCTACAAATACGCGCACGATTATGAGGACAAACTCACGACCATGCAGTGTTTGCCCGATTCGCTTGTGGGCAGAGAATACTATCGCCCGACCGAAGAGGGAGTCGAGGGCAGGTTCAAGAGCAGGCTCGACGCCATAAAAGAATGGAAAAAAGAACATAAAGATTAAATATCACGGAGAGAAGAATATGATCTACAAAGATTTTCACGGAAAAAAATTGTCAAGACTTGCTTTCGGCACAATGCGATTGCCGCTTATAGACGGCAAGATCGACGAAAAGCAGACCTTTGAAATGGTCGACCTCGCCCTTGACAGCGGCGTAAACTATTTCGATACCGCATATCCCTATCACGGCGGAATGTCGGAGATAGTGGTGGGCAAGGCGCTCGCCCGACACGACAGGGACAGCTTTTATCTTGCCACAAAGTTCCCCGGGCATCAGATAAGTTCAAGCTACGATCCCAAGGCGATATTCGAGGAGCAACTCAACAAATGCGGAGTGGAGCGTTTCGATTTCTACCTTTTGCACAACGTCTACGAAAACTCCATAAACGTCTATAAGGACGAGAAGTGGAAGATCCTCGACTATTTCCTCGAACAAAAGCGAAACGGCAGGATAGGGCACCTCGGCTTTTCCACGCACGGCGGTCTGAATATAATCAAGGACTTTCTGGACTATTGCGACGGGAAAATGGAGTTTTGCCAGATCCAACTCAATTATCTCGATTGGGGACTTCAAAACGCCAAGGCAAAGTACGAACTCATCACTTCATACGGCTTGCCCGTGTGGGTAATGGAGCCCATAAGAGGGGGCAGGCTGGCTAAACTCGACGCTATGTCCGAGGCGGAAATGAAAGCCGCTCGTCCCGACGACAGCGTTGCTTCCTGGGCGCTCAGGTGGCTCATGAGTTTGAGCGGCGTCACGACGATACTCAGCGGAATGTCCGATCTTGCTCAGATGAAAGACAATATAAAGACTTTTAATAGGGAAGATACGCTTTCGGACGACGAAAGGGCGATAATAGAAAGGGCTGTTTCGCGAATGCAAAATTCCGTTCCGTGTACTTCGTGCAGATATTGCTGCGACGGCTGCCCCGCAGGGCTGGATATCCCCATGTTGCTTTCGATATATAACGATATAAAATTCTCGCCCTCGGTGAACACGTCTATGAGATTGGACGTTCTTCCAAAGGAAAAATTGCCCTCCGCTTGCCTCAAATGCGGAAAGTGTTCGCGCGTTTGCCCGCAAAAGATAGATATACCGTCCGCGCTCGCCCATTTGACCGACGAGTTGAGCAAAATGCCAAAGTGGGCGGATATAAGCCGCGAACGCGAAGAGGCGGCAAAGAAACTGAAAGCGCAAAACCGTTGAAATGAATTTTATAAATGAAATTTTCCGCGATAATAGTCAAAAAAGAGCAGGAAGTACTGCTCTTTTTTTGTAAACTTCGGGCGGCTTTTATGCGGACAATGTACACAGAACAAAAAAAACAACGGTTTTTCCGCTGTTTTATGTACATAGAATAATCTATTCTATGTACTTTTATAGCTATATTCTACTCCATATCGGGCGGAAAGTCAAGGGCATTTCGTC
>CANQFK010000050.1 GCA_947598585.1 uncultured Clostridia bacterium | reverse complement strand
TGTTGTTTGTGTTTTTTGTTTCGCTTCGCTGTTTACTTTTCAATGTCCATCGCTACCCCCTCTTTCGGGACAGCTTACATAATATACTACAAGAGCATAAGGCTTGTCAACTGTTTTTAACGTACTTTTTTAAAAAAATGTAAAATTTTTTTGAGGCTTTTTTATACAATAAACGGGGATATTAGTTTGCCGCGGTTGACTGTCAACTCGATCATATAGTATAATAGATACATGAGAATAGATAAATTCTTAAAAGTTTCGAGAATACTCAAAAGGCGTTCGCTTGCGAATACCGCCTGCGACGCGGACAAGGTCTTTGTGGGCGGAAAAGCCGTTAAGCCCTCTTACCGATTGAAGATAGGCGACGTTGTGACCGTAGAGTTCCTAAGCGGCAAGCTGACGTTTGTCGTAAAGTCGCTCAACGAAAAGGCGTCCAAAGAGGAGGCAAGTTCGCTTTATGAGATCATCGGTTGACGCCATACTGCTATGCGGCGGCAAAGGCACAAGGTCGGGCGCGAAAAAGAATAAAGTCTTGTGCTATTTCGGCGTAAAGACCGCGCTCGAATATTGTCTTGACGTTTTTTTCGGGCTGTGCGACAACATTATCGTCGTTGCAGCAAAGGACGACTATGAGGAAATTTCAGCCGTAGCGGAAAGTTACGGCGCAAAGGTGGTCGTCGGCGGCACGACTCGGTTTTTGAGCGTGAAAAACGGACTTAAAGAGGTGAAAAGCGATCTCGTACTCATTCACGACGCGGCGCGACCGTTTGTCGACCGCGAAACAGTGGAAAATTGCATTGCGTCGGCAAAGCGATACGGAAGCGGGATCGCCGCCGTCAAAGTTGCGGACACGGTAAAACGCGTAAACGACGGCGCGATAATAGAGGAAATAGATCGCAAGGACCTTTATTATATGCAAACTCCGCAGGCGTTTGTATCGAATGACATAAAAAAGGCTTATCTAAATGCGAGCGGAGAGTTCAACGACGACAGCGCTGTCTATGCGGCTTACGGTCTTACGCCGCATATAGTAACGAGCCGATCGAGCAACAAGAAGATAACCATGCCCGAGGACCTTATTTCCACCCCGCCCTGCCAAAAGATAGGCACGGGCATAGACTTTCACAGATTTCAAAAGGGAAGAAAACTCATTCTCGGCGGAGTGAACATCGATCACGAAATGGGGCTTGTGGGCAACAGCGACGCAGACGTACTGACTCACGCCGTAATGGACGCGCTCCTCTCGGCGATCGGTGAGCCCGATATAGGCGTTTTGTTCCCTTGCACGGAAGAGTTCAGGGACGCGGACAGTATTCGACTGCTGGAAACGGTCATGCGCAAAGTGGACGAGCACGGTTGCAAAGTCATTTCCGTTTCGGGCGTTATAATGGCGGAAAAGCCGAAAATGAAAGGATATATCCCGTCGATGCGAGCCGTCCTCGCCTCCGCCATGAAAATCGATACGAGCCGTATCAACATTTCCGCCACCACGACGGAGGGCATGGGCGTTATCGGCGAAGGGAACGGCATTGCCGCGTCCGCGGTGTGTCTGTTGCAAGAATACGCGACGGCGAAAACTTAACAAGTATTTTGCCAAAACGGATCGATAAATGAGGAAAATCTTTCGGAAATACAGGGAAATGTCGTTTGAACAAAGGATAGTATTCAATACCATCCTCGGATTTTGCTTTTCGGCAATTCTGCTTTGCGGCAAGTTCGTCATCGGACTTTTCGGCGATCGCAATCTCTGCACTATCGCCATATACACCTTTTCGTTGCTGCTCGCGAAGATAGAATGTGTAAAAGGCACAAGGGAAAACGGTCGCTCGTTCGAATCGCACAACAGATTGATATCGATATTCCTCTTTTTTTCGAGCGCGATATACATAGGATTTATGTGCCGTCCGCTGTTTATCGAGCGGCAGCCCGCAGAGCACGGCATCGAATATGTGGCGATGATCTCTTTTATCGCCTTTCTCGAATTGGGGATGTCCATAACGGGCATATTCCGCACCAAAAACAGCGGACATTTTTACAGGGATATAAAAATAATAAACTTCTGCCTCGCTTTGATAGCGATCATGACCGCGCAGATGACGATCCTCGATTTTACTTCCACCGCCGACGTAGATAAATTCAACGCGTTTGCGGGGATAGTGATCGGCGTCGTCATAGCGGTGTGCGCCGTGTACATTCTTATCGCGCCGAAGATAAGCCTCACCGACAGAAAAAACAAAGCCTATTTGCTTACCGATCAAGGCAAAAACAAACTTGCGGATATGAAAAGCGACACGTTCGTGCTTCCGCTGTGCAAAAGCAAAATATACGGCTCCTATTACTACACCGCGCGCATAGACGGCGACAAAATAGACGGCAGCATAGAACTGAGCAGTTCGCTGTGGAAGAGAATGAATATCGTTTGCAAGATCATTTGTTGCATATTGTCCGAAATTCTCATTTTCGCATGGCTTATAGGCAGATTTATATTCTTTTTGCGCTCCGCCAACCTGCCCGACAGATTGGACAGCAAAATGAAAAAGAACGGATTCGAAAAAATTTGATTTTCGATCCGAAGCATATTTATTTCGCATACAAAAAGACGACTATATAAGCCGTCTTTATTTTATATGTTCTCTTCTATATATTTTATCAGTTCGGGGAATCCGCCGTGCGGATACAAGTTTATGTCCTCGTTGTTTTTGTTTATAAGACAGTTCGTGAGCAAAAACACCTTTATGCCCAGCCTTGACGCGACCATATCTTCGGAAACGTCGTTGCCCACCATGAGCGTCTGCTTTGCGTCAAAGCCTTGACGCGACAGTATCTCACGATAATATTCAGTATTGGGCTTGCAATATCCGATATTTTCGTATGTGGTATAAAGTTCGAAATCGTTCGGTTCGAGCCCCGCCCAGCGTATCCTCTGCTCGGTAGCTATCGCGGGAAAGATAGGATTGGTGGCGAGCGCTACCCTCAGTCCCAGGTCCTTGATCTTATGTACGGTTTTTTCGGCGAGCGGATCGAAGCCGCACACGCTCCTTGCCTTTGCGAAGTCGTCGCGATAAAATTCCTCGAATTTATCCTTGTCGTCTATCGCCTTTTCTCCGAAGAGCGACGCGAATTTCTTCCAAAACACGTCCTCGTTGGTGCATTTGCCGTCGTTAGTCACCATTGCAGCGGTGCCCGCCCATATCCCGTCCACAAGTTTTTTTGGGTCGTACCCATGCGGCGAAAGTTTGATCGCCAGATTTTTGAAATATTCTTTTACGAAAAGATCCTGATCCATGGGAAGCAAGGTCCCGTCAAGATCGAACATAACGTTCTTTATCATTGCTCCTCCTTGTTGCGGTAGTCCACCTTTCTGCCGCGCAGTTCTTCTCTGCCCTTTAAGATCTCCTCGCTGACGCTTATGTCCTGTCTGCGATTGATCGCGCTTCCGTTGATTATGAGTTCGAAAGAACAGCCGAGAGTCTTGGCAGCTCTTTCGCAAATCACCAACCGCGACATGTATATCTGCATATATTCCATGGGCGAACTTATTTCGTCCATGTAGATAAACAGTCGAATGATTTTCTTGTCTTTATCGACGGTGATGAAGTTCTTTTTTATGGAGAGATTCACTCTGTCGTGAATGTCGTTAAGGTCGTATTTGTCCCTGCGCACTCTGCTTCGATGAGCGTCGCTCTTGTCCGCTATGATGAGCGCGGCGCAAATGGGATTGACGGGTACTCCTATATCCTCTTCGTGATTGCCTATCGCGCCCACAAGCAAAGCCACTTCCTCGGGCGGCATGCCCATGATGGACAGGATCCTCGATGTCATGACCGCGCCCGTTATACCGTGTCGGAAGAACCGCCTACCCGCAGGCTGCCTG
>CANQFK010000049.1 GCA_947598585.1 uncultured Clostridia bacterium | reverse complement strand
GCTGAAAGCGCAAGAGCAGCCCTTTATGTTCGGTCGCTCCTTTTCGTAAAAATGCCAAGCATTTTTACGAGCGGCTTGCGCCGTTTTTATAAGGAGTGCCTTTAAAAAGGTCAAAAAATCATGCCCGTTATGAGCCTTCACCGCCTTACAGGAGGGGAAGGTGGCACGAGCGAAAGCGAGTGACGGAAGAGGTGGTGTAAAAACGAGATGACGTGGCGTTCGCTCGGCTCTGGCTGCGAAGCAGACTGAGGGGATTGTATAGAGCAGCAAAGCGACGAACGCCACGGAGCGAAGCGATGACCCTCATCACCCGCTACGCGGGAGCTTCTCCCGATATTCAGAACCGTATTCTCCCGAAGTTTGTCCGCAGGGGAAGCCTTTCAAATGGTTAGGAAGTAGCGATCCATTGAAGCACATAAAAACTAATGGGTCAAAGCGATACACATTATAAAGAAGAGCAGAAAAAAGCGTATCGATGATCCGATACGCCTTTTTCCCTTAGATCAGATTACTCTGCATACTCAAAGTGATCTCCGCTGCTTTGCGTAGGGGGCATTCTGTCGCCCTTGGATACATTGACTGTACCTACGACTTTGCCGTTAGACGAGATCACATTGTATTCGCCCGACCACGGCGCGATTTCGCCGGAGTTAAGTTTCTGCTTCTTCATAATCATTCCTCCTTGTGAGTTTAGTATTTGCAAGCCGCGGCATAATATTCTCTTATTTTGTTGCCAACGGTAAGAAAAATATGTTAAAATACTTTCGGAGATTTTTATTATGATAACTGTAATAGGACTTGGATTCAACAACGGCAGCATAACAAAACGCGGCATGGACGCTATTTGTAAAGCGGACACCGTTATAATGCGCACGCTCAAAACTTCGCCGTCAAAGGCGCTCGGCAACTTGTGTAACGGAAGTTGCGACTTTTTGTACGACAGGGCGCAAAATTTCGACGAGCTCAATTCCATGATAGCAAGCGAACTTATCCGACTGAACGAAAGTTATCCCTCTCTCGTGTACTGCGTGGACGGCGACGGCTACAAGGACAGTTCGGTGGAAGAACTCGTAAAGCGCACCGAAGTGAATATCATTCCGGGCCCGTTCGATCTCGCGCTAAGACCGTCCACTTCATGCGTATACATGAGCGCTTACGACATAGGGCAAGTCTATCCCGATCCCAAGTTGCCCGTTTGCATTTACAATATCGACGACGGCAATATCGCAAGCGAAGTCAAACTTTTCCTTTTGCGATTCTATTCGCCCGAAACGCAAGTTCTGCTTGCGACGGGCGCGTCGAGCGTCACCATTTCGCTCGAAGACCTCGACAGGCAGCGCAAATATACTGCGGATACCGCCGTATATGCGGAGGGCGGCAACAATTCGAGTTTTGCCGATCTTCTCAGAATAATGAAAAGGCTCACGGCTCCCGACGGCTGCCCGTGGGACAAGGCGCAGACGCACGACTCCATTCGCATAAATTTGTTGGAGGAGGCGTATGAAACGGTGGAGGCGATCACCGACAAAGACCTCGACAACATGATAGAGGAGTTGGGCGACGTGCTTTTGCAGGTCGTGTTTCACTGCGACATAGCGTTGCGTTCGGGCGAATTTACCCTCGAGGACGTTATAAAGGGGCTCAACGACAAATTGGTGGGCAGGCATACACATATTTTCGGGACGGACAAAGCCGAGGGCGCGGACGGCGCGCTCAACGTGTGGGAACGCAACAAAATGAAAGAGAAACACCAGGAAAAATTTTCCGACGCGGTCAACGATATCCCCAAATGTTTTCCCGCGCTTTTGAGGGCGCAAAAAGCGGTCAAACGCGTCGAAAAGGGTGGCTGGGGTCGCAAAGACCTTGCCGAAATACGTTCGGAACTTGATTCTGCGCTCGACGATCTGTTTGCCTCTTTCGGACAAGGCAACAGCGACGGCGTCGTTTCTGCAATGGGCAAGGCGCTCATGCGCGCGGCTCAGCTGGGACAAAGGACGGGAATAAATTGCGAACAGGCGCTTTTGGATGCCGTGACCGAGATCCAGAAGGATTACACCGCTTTCGAAGCCGCCGTTTTGCGCGACGGCAAAGACGTCAACGCGCTGACCGACGAGGAATGGAAAGAATATTACGACAAGGCAAAGAGCGGCGATGACAGATAAATTCCGTATAGGCAACATAGAACTGGAAAACCGTTTTATTTTGGCGCCGCTCGCGGGCTATACCGACGTTGCGTTCCGAAAGCTGTGCATGGAATGCGGCGCGGGGCTTACGGTGACCGAAATGATAAGCGTAAAGGGGCTTTGCTACAAAAACAAGCAGACGCTCGAAATGCTTCGGACGGACGAGGCGGAAAAAGTGACCTGTGTTCAATTGTTCGGCTCCGATCCCGAAGATTTCAGGCAGGCGATGTCTTTGGGCGTTCTCGACAAATTCGATATTATCGACGTGAATATGGGCTGTCCCGTAGCCAAAGTCGTAAAGAACGGCGAGGGCTCCGCCCTTTTGAAAAAGCCCGATATCGCGGCAAAGATCGTGTCCGCCTTGACCGAATACGGCAAGCCGATTACCGTAAAAATGCGAATGGGGTACGAAAAAGACGAAAATATAGCCGTCCCGTTCGCGCTTGCCATGCAGGACGCGGGCGCGTCGATGGTCACGGTCCATGCCCGAACGACTGCGCAAGGATACGGCGGCAAAGCCGATCATGAGGCGGTGAGGAAAGTAAAAGAGGCGCTGGATATCCCCGTCGCCCTCAGCGGCGATATCGTGGATAAAGCCACTTTCGAGGAGAGGCGACAATGCGCCGACGCCTTTATGATAGGCAGGGGCGCGCTTGTCGATCCGAGCATTTTTTCGATGCTGAAAGGCGGCGAATACGGAAAAAAATATCCGCTTATAAAAAAACATCTCCGATATCTATCCCAATATTTTTGCGAGCATTACGCCGTCGTTACGATACGAAAGTTCTTCGCCTACTATCTCAAAGGCGAACGCGGAACGAAAGAGTTCAAAAATCTCGTCTATTCGGCGGAAACTTTGGACGAGGTGAACGACCTCGTGGATAAATATCTTTTCAACATTTGAAATAAAATACTTATCAGGCGGTAAAAAGCATTGACATCGCCTCCGAAAAAGTGTATAATTACCCGTAGGTGACGCTTATGAAACTTATTTGTAACGGAAACGATTTGTCCGATGCGGTCGGCAAAGTCTTTAAAGCGGTAGGATCCAAGACGACCAACCCCATTCTCGAAAGTATTAAACTTAAAGCGGAAGGGGGCGCGTTGACGTTGTCCGCGACCGACGAAGAACTTTATATCGAGAAGAGCATCGCCGCCGAAGTCAAGATCGAGGGCGAAACGCTCGTTCCGGGCAGGTTCTTTGCGGAATTCGTAAAAAAACTCAATCGCGAGCAGATCGAACTTTGCCTCGATGAGAGCAACAGGCTCCTCATAAAATATCAGGGCAACGAGGGCGCGCTTTCGTGCAGGTCGGCGGACGAATTCCCCGTAATGCCCGACGTTTCGGACGCTCAGCATTTCGTTATAATCAAAAACGAACTCAAAGATCTTATCGGCAAAATTTCGTTTTCGGTCAGCCTCGATGACGCTCGACCGATGCTCAAAGGCGTCAATCTCGAAATAGAGGAGAATACCCTTACGGGCGTCGCGCTCGACGGTTATCGCCTCGCTAAGTGCGTTAAACCTATCGAGGGCACTACCGCCATGATGTCCGCGGTCGTTCCCGCGCGCAGCGTAAACGAGATCGCCAAACTTATCGAGGATACGCTCGATCCCGTTACTGTGTATATCCAAAAACGCTATCTTATGGTCGATCTTATCCACACCAAGATCTATGCAAGTTTGCTCGACGGCGAGTTCATGAACTATAAGCATATCATTCCGTACAACTTCAATACCGTCATCACCTTGCCCAAGGAGCAGTTCGAGGACGCGTTGGAGCGCGCTATATTGCTCGCGCGTTCGGACAAAAACAATCTTGTCAAGTTCGACGTCCGCGACGATATGATCGAGCTTTCCGCCGACAGCGAGATAGGCAAGATCAAAGAGAAGATCGTGGTAAAACTTCTCGGCAACGACATCACTATCGCTTTCAACGCACGCTATTTTACCGAACTTCTTCGTTACGTCGATTGCGAAAATATCGTTATCAAGTTCACCAATTCGGTCAGCCCGTGCATCGTTGTGCCGTCCGGTCAGGTCGAAGACTTTATGTATCTTATTTTGCCCGTTCGTTTGGCGTAAGATCCCGCCCGTTGCATTGCATGGGCTCCATATGCTACTGTGGCTCAGTTGGTAGAGCAGCTGATTCGTAATCAGCAGGTCGGCGGTTCAAGTCCGCCCAGTAGCTCCAAAACACACCCCCATTCGCATAGCGAAGGGGGTTGTTTTGTAGATATAGGCAAAAAGACCGCCGACCTTCTTCTTACTCATCGGTTGCTGCGCAACCTATTCGTAATACTCACAACTATTGCCTATATTGAGCAATAGTTGTTCGTGGCGTTCGGCTCGCTTTCGCTCGCCTCGGCTGAACAGCAGGCGGCGGTTCACGGTCACCACAGGTGACCAAGGGAGCAAAGCGACCGCCGCCCCGCCCAGTAGCTCCAAAACACACCCCCATTCGCATAGCGAAGGGGGTTGTTTTGTAAATATAGGCAAAAAGACCGCCGACCTTCTTCTTACTCATCGGTTGCTGCGCAACCTATTCGTAATACTCACAACTATT
>CANQFK010000048.1 GCA_947598585.1 uncultured Clostridia bacterium | reverse complement strand
GTGAGCTCGCCAAGGCAGGCGCGCAAACAGTCGTTTATGGCGGCGCTGCCCAGACTTCGCCCATTACCAGCAGAGTGGGATAAGGCGACGATCGTTTGCCGCAAAACAATTCGCGCCTCAGCATGGCGCCCGTGTATACTCCGTTTTTCAATTTTTCGGAGGTGACGTCGAAAGCGGTGCAAACATATTTGCACTTTCTGCGAATGATTTTGTTGGTCAGCCCCATGCTCATGTCGCTTTCGTGGGTGATGACGGGCACCTTGCCCGCCGCCAATGCAACGGGCAGACTTACGAATCCGCCCTTGGAAAATATCACGTCGGGAGCAATGCTCTTCAATACTTTTTTCGCCGCGCGTATGCTTTTGAGCATTTTGAACGGTATGAGCAAGTTCTTCATTTTTATTCCGCGGGAATATTTCACGCACGGGATCTCGTGATAGGTCACGTTTTTGTACGCGCTTATAAGTTCCTTTTCCATGCCGTTGCCGCCTATATAGTGTATCTCGCAATCGTTCAGGTATGGCAACAGCGCAATGTTGGGCATAATGTGACCCGCAGTCCCGCCGCCCGTCAAAACAACTTTTTTCATGACATCTCCTCGCAAAAATTCGTCCTATATATTTTATTTCTTTTATTCGGGATTTTATGCCCGCGCGGACAAATAAGCATAAAGAAAAAGCCCGTTATTGCCGGATTTTTCGGTCGGGCGAGGAGAGAGATTTTGGCGCAAGGCGGATTTTACGTCTGCTTTTTGCGCGGCTTATCGTATCCGTGCAGCCAATCGGACGCGTGATAATAGATAAAGTAAATTATGGAACTGAGCGACCAGGTTATCGGATACGCCCAATAGATATAAACGATATCGTTGATAAAATGCATGATGAGCGCAATATATATCACGCGTATCACGCACCAACAGCAAAGCATGACGACGGCGGGCACGACGCTGTGTCCCGCGCCTCTGCAAACCGAGGCGACGCAGTGCGAATAAGCGAGCAGAAAATAGAAGAGCGCGACGGTGTGCATTTGTTTTACGCCGAGTTCGATGACTTCGGGCGTTTTGTCCTTATCGAACATTCCCACAAGGTGCGGCGCGGAAAAATAGATGATTACCGCGATGATCTCCGCGGTTATCACGCCGCCTATTATCCCGAAACGCGCGCCCGTTTTCGCTCTGTCGTACATTTTCGCGCCGAGGTTCTGGCTTATGAAAGTGGTCAGAGCCATGGTGAAGCTGGTTATGGGCAAAAACGCAAAGCCCTCTATCTTGCTGTACACTCCGTAAGCGGTGGTCGCGTTGTCGCCGAAAGAATTTATCTGCGACTGAACTATGACGTTTGCCAGCCCTATGACCGAATTTTGTATACCCGCGGGAATGCCGAGGCGGATTATCTCTTTTAGCAGTTCCTTATGAAAGCGTATTTTTTTGATCTCCACGGTGAAAATGCGCCCTTTTTTCATGAGATAGATAAAGCACAGCACGACGCTTGCCGCCTGAGATATGACGGTGGCGACGGCAGCCGACCATACTCCCCATTTAAACGCGCCTACAAACAGCAGGTCGAGCGCAACGTTTAATAAAGACGAAAAGATCAAATAATACAAAGGCCGCTTGCTGTCGCCCACAGCGTTCATGATGCTGCGGCAGATGTTGTACATGACGGTGGCGATCGCGCCTATGAAATAATATCTGAAATATTCCACCGCTTGGGGGAATATGAGATCGCCCGTATTCATCCATTTGAGCATGGTGGGAGTCAAAGCCACACCCACTATGGTAAGAAAGACGCCGCTTACGAGCCCGAAAGCGATATTCGTATGTATGGCTTTTTTCAGGTTTTCCTCGTCTTTTGCGCCGAAATAGCGGGAGATGACCACGCTTGCGCCCACGGCGGTTCCGTTGAAAAAACTGACGAACAAAAAGATGAGATTGCCCGAACTGCTTACAGCTCCCAGCGAATCTTTGCCCAAAAATTGCCCCACTATCAATGTGTCCGCCATATTGTAGAGTTGCTGAAAAAGCTGGCTCAAAAATACAGGCAGCGCAAATGCGAGAATGAGTTTGTAAGGATTGCCTACGGTGAGGTCCTTTACGCCTTTTTTGTTATCAGCGTCTGTCATACGAATACAGTATAACACCATATGCGGAAAAACGCAAGCGCTTTTTCGTCGAGCTATTTCACCCGCGGTCGGAACGGGAAAACAAAATTTTCGCTTATGTAGCCATTTCGATTGACGGACGGACGATTTCCGTGCTATAATCGGTAAGGTAGTCAGCTTACTGACTGAATAAAGGATCATATGTCAAAGAGGACGTACAACACGGATAGCTTCGGCGGCTACTTGCGCGAATTGCGAAAGGAGAGGGGGATCGGGTTCGATCGGTTCCGCTCCGAACTCGGCGTGTCCAAAGCGTATCTCAACGATGTGGAAACGGACGCTTGTCGCCCGCCCACTCCCGACGTTCAGATAAGAATGATGCGCATACTGTGTCGGGAAAAAGCATTGACGCAAGAGCAAACGGCGCGATTTTACACGCTTGCGGCGGAGCGTCGG
Organism: uncultured Clostridia bacterium; assembly: GCA_947598585.1. Classification (GTDB taxonomy): domain Bacteria; phylum Bacillota; class Clostridia; order Christensenellales; family Pumilibacteraceae; genus CAG-552. The sequence goes on along the minus strand of CANQFK010000048.1, from coordinate 2,489 downwards.
GGCGAATTGCCCGCCGACGTCATGAGATTTCTGACGGCGCACGAGGACGCGATCGTTAAGATGAGAGCGGATCCCGAATATATACGATATTGGCAAAAAGAACAATAAACGAAAGGAGGTTACAAAATGGGAACAAGTTATGACGCAAAAGATATAAAAGTGCTCGAAGGTCTGGACGCGGTCAGATTAAGACCGGGCATGTATATAGGCACGACGGGCATAAAAGGACTTCATCACATATTATGGGAAATAGTGGACAATTCGATGGACGAAGTCACCAACGGATACGGCACCAAAATAGACATAATTCTGTATAAGGACGGATCCGTATCGGTGGAGGACGACGGACGAGGGATCCCCGTGGACATTCACCCGCAGCTGGGCGTCAGCGCGGTGGAAGTCGTGTTTACGCAGTTGCACGCGGGCGGCAAATTCGACAATGAGAACTACGCTCATTCTGGCGGCTTGCACGGCGTGGGCGCGTCGGTAACGAACGCGTTGAGCGAGTGGTTGCTCGTGGAAGTGTACAAAAACGGCACCACTTACAAAATGGAGTTCGAAAGCAAGGAAGTCAACGGCAAGGTCAAGGGCGGCGTGCCCAAATTCTCGCTTTTCGATACGGGCGTAAAGACAAAAAAGCACGGCACGTTCATAAGGTTCAAACCCGACGCGCGCATTTTCGAGAGCGTGGTTTTCAGCTTTGACACGATCAAACGCAGGATAAAGGAGTTGGCGTTCCTCAATAAGGGAGCGCACATAACGCTCACCGACGAACGCGAAGGCGACGAGCCCGTAAAAACGGAATTTTGTTACAGCGGCGGCTTGATCGACTTCGTTCTCGACCTCAACGACACAAAGATCCCGTGTTTCAAAAATCCCATTTACATCGTGGGCAGCGAAAACAATATAGACATGGAACTTGCTTTTCAGTACACGGACGGATACACGGACAATGTGTTTTCGTACGTCAACAACATTCCGACCACCGAGGGCGGAACGCACGAAACGGGCTTTAAGAGCGGACTTACGCGCGTAATGAACGACGTGGCGCGCAAAATGGGCGTGCTGAAAGATAAGGACGAAAACCTCAAAGGCGACGACTTTTTGGAGGGCATCACCGCCGTTCTGAGCGTAAAAATGCAAAACGTGCAGTTCGAGGGGCAGACCAAGACCAAACTCGGCAATCCCGACGCGCGCGTAGCGATAGAGCACATGGTGGTGGGCGAACTCAACAAGTTCTTCGATATTTCCTCCAACAAGACGATAGCCGACGCTATATTAAAGAAAGCTCTCGTTGCCGCAAAGGTAAGGGAGGAGGCGCGCAAAGCCAAGGAGATAACGCGCCAGAAGAACAGCATAGAAAACTTCAACCTCGTGGGCAAACTGAGCAATTGCACGGGACGACGCGCGGAGGACAACGAACTCTATATAGTAGAGGGCGACAGCGCGGGCGGAACGTGCAAACAAGCGCGCAATCGTCACTATCAGGCGATATTGCCGCTTAGGGGCAAGCCGCTCAACGCCGAAAAGAAGCGTATCGATCAGGTGCTCGACAACGTGGAGATAAGGACCATAATTTCGGCGCTCGGTTGCGGGATAGGCGACGATTACACCGAAGAGGACCTCAACTTCCACAAGGTCATAATCCTTTCCGATGCCGACCAGGACGGCGGTCACATAAGGGCGATATTGTTGACGTTCTTCTTCCGATACATGAAAGAACTCATAACGGGCGGACACGTTTTTATAGGCATGCCGCCGCTTTATAAGGTGTACAAAAAGGACATAGTGGAATACGCCTACAACGACGACGAACTTGACAAGGCGAAGGCAAAGGTGGGACGCGGGTTCGACATTCAGCGATACAAGGGCTTGGGCGAGATGAATTCCGAACAGCTGTGGGAAACGACTATGGATCCCAAACGCAGAACGCTCATACAGGTGTCGATCGAGGACGCCGCCGAAGCGGAAAAGCTGGTGTCGACGCTCATGGGCGACGCCGTGGAAAAGCGAAAGGCGTTCATAGTGGAAAACGCCAACTTCAATCGCGAAGACAACTTTAAGATAAATTAGGAGGAATTATGGATAGCGCAAAAACTCTATATAAAACCATGGAAGAGGTGATGACCGAATCCATGGTACCGTATTCGGAATACGTTATAATGGATCGCGCGCTCCCGCGAGTGGAGGACGGACTCAAACCCGTCCAGCGCAGAGTGCTTTATTCTATGGCGGAACTCGGAGTGACCCCGGACAAGCCGCACAAAAAATGCGCGCGCATAGTGGGCGATTGCTTGGGTAAATATCATCCGCACGGCGACTCGTCGGTATACGGAGCGTTGGTCAGAATGGCTCAACCTTTCAACATGGGGTCGGTGCTTATCGACGGGCACGGCAATTTCGGCTCTATAGACGGCGACGGACCTGCGGCGATGAGGTACACCGAAGCGAGGCTTGCTCCCCTTGCTCTCGAACTCATGCGCGACCTT
>CANQFK010000047.1 GCA_947598585.1 uncultured Clostridia bacterium | reverse complement strand
AGGGTGAAGGCTTGTAAGGTCGACTTTCGCTATGATCTTTTGCAAGGCTTCCCCTTTTTTGTAAAAGGGGAGGCTCCCGAAAGGGGTCCCCGAAAATGCTTGCATTTTGGGGGAAGAGGAGCAACAAGCGAAAAGGACTCGTTTTTGAGCATAGCGAGAAAAACAGTCCCCAAAGCGCCCGTTGCGACGAGGTGGTGAGGATTATGTTACTTATACCACCTCCTTAGCCGAGGAGCGAAGCGACGAACGCCACGAAGCGAAGCGGAGTATCCGTCACTCGCTTTCGCTCGCGCCACCTTCCCCTCCTGTAAGGCGGTGAAGGCTTTCAATTTGGTCGACTTTCGCCACCTTTAAGAGAGGCTACCCTTAGTTGAAGTGAACCCAAAAAGTTAGACAAAGTTAAGGAGGGTTATAAAAATGGAAAAAAGGAAAGAACAGGGCAGAAAATATTCGCCGGAATTCAAAATAAGTGTTATAATGGACAAGCTGAAAAATAAATTAAGCAGAAACGAAACAGTGCGAAAGTATTGGCACACAACGACCAAACGCGACACGAGAAGATATATAAATCGAGTAAGCGATTGGGAACGCATATATTTGTCGGAAGGAGAAGCCGGACTAATGGAGAAACGCAAGAGCAAAAAAAGCACAGGAAGCGCAAGGAAAGAGCCGTCGGCAAAACCAATAGAAGATGATTTGATCGCCGAGAATAAGAGATTAAAAGAGCGAAACGAATGGCTTGAAATGGAGAACGAATACTTAAAAAAACTGGAAGCCTTAATTCGAGCGGAGGAAGCAAAGAACGGCAAAAAGCCGAAATAGTATCCGCCGAACAAATACGGCTTTTCGTGACCGAGAATGTAGTTCTCGATTTTCTTCTGCTCTTCTGTCGTAAAACAAGAAACCGCATTCGCCCTGACGCGCGGACGGACAATGGCATCGCCGTACTGTCTGTCTATGATACCGAGCTGAACGCCTTTTTTCAAAGACGATCTAAGAACCGCAATAATAAAATTGATACTGTTCGGCGCAAGCCCATACTCCGAGAGCGACACTGAAAATTTCTGTAATTCGACCGCCGAAAGCACATTCACATCGTAATTTCCGAGCGCAGGCAAGATATATTTCTCGGCTTGCTGCCGATATTTCCGATAGGTTTTTTCCTTCGTCGCCGCCTTGACGTAAAGCTCCAGCCATTCATTGAGCCATTCTTTATATAACATTCGTACCTCCTGATAGTTCAAATAAAATTATACGCCGCATTGCTTAGCGACGTATTCATTTAAATGTTCGCATAAAAAAAGAGCAGAGAAATTTCTCTACTCTTTACTCCGAACTTGCTGTTATTGAAATTTTATTTATTGAATTTATCCCCAATGATATTTACCTTGTGCAAAACTATTATTATCATTGTTTTGGATGCTCCTCCTTTGGTTTTATTTGTTTTTGGTGTCGGGACTTCTCCATTTTATACCAAAGGAGGACCTTTTTGTCACTCCGGATCGCTAAAGCTCTATCGGCTACCACTAGCACAGCTAGTGGTTTAATTTTTACAAAAATAATAGACTAACGTGTTCCGTTAGCCTATTTTTTGTATTGATATGAGATCGATACGTTCAGTTTTTGACGTGAACGTCGAGTTGGTTGACGGGCATCGAAATGCCGTTTTCGTCCAAACCCTTTTTGATATTTTCCTGCATATCGTAATATACGTCCCAATAATCGCCGCTCTTTACCCACGCTTTGAGAATCAACTGAACGTCGTTTGCGGTATGTTTTTCGATCCTTACGGTAGCGACGGGATCTTGGAGCACCTTTTCATGCGATTGAGCAACGTCGAGAATGACTTTCTCCGCTTTTTTGTAGTCCTCCGTCTTGCCGATCGGGAAGAACAAGTCCACACGGCGCAGATCTTTCTCGGAATAGTTGACGATAGTCGCGGAAGAAAGCGAACCGTTGGGAACATATACCACCTTATTGTCCACCGTCCTCAACTTGGTGAACACTATCCTTATGTCCTCGACGGTACCCTCATAGCCGCCCGCAGCGATATAATCGTCGATCTTGAACGGTCTTGTAATGAGAATGAGCACACCGCCCGCAAGGTTGGAAAGCGCTCCGTTTACGGCAAGGCCGATGCCTACGCCGAGAGAAGCAATGAGTGCCGCAAGTCCGCTTGTGTCAATGCCGAGATAGCCGATAAGACATGCGAGAATGACTATTTTGAGCACGATCCTCAGCGCGTAAAACAGCGTCGACGTAATGGTCTTGTCGAGCTTCTTTTTATTGATAAGTCTTTTCTCGATCCTGCGCGTGATCACGGTGACCAGACGGAACGATATGATAAGGAGCAATACAGCGATGACTATCTTTACGCCCGTCGACGTGACCCAATTGACGATGGAGTCGAGAATGTTTTGCCAATTGATATCCATTTTTTACCTCCGTATTTTTTTGTTTTTTAGTATAATTTTTGTTTATACTGCGTATAAATATATTTTAATACTCGACGGCGGCGATGTCAATCATTTTTATCGTCAAAAAGTTTTTTGTCGCAATAATGTTGACAATCTATGTCGTAAATGATACAATATTTAAGCTTATGGATCTCAAAAGGGATATTGATTGCTTTTTACTCGATCTCGACGGTACCGTTTACTTCGGCGACCGTCTTATAGACGGAGCAAAAGACGGGATCGAAAGAATGAAAAAGAGCAAACGCGTGATATTCCTTACCAACAATTCATCGGCAACGAGAGATCATTATGTAAAAAAACTTACGGGCATGGGCATAGACGTTACCGAGGACGACGTATACACTTCCGCCAACGCCACTCGCGACTGGCTGAAAACAAATCGCCCGAACGCAAAACTCTATATCGTCGCCTCGCCCGAAGTACAAGCCGAATTCGAAGAGGCGGGGCTATATACGCGTTCGGATAAGCCCGACACCGTTTTGCTGACTTTCGATAAGACGCTTGACTATCAAAAACTCGTAAAAAGTTGCGACCTTATAAAAAAGGGAGCGTTTTATATTGCCACTCATCCCGACATGACCTGCCCCGTCGACGGCGGCGATTTGCCGGATATAGGCTCGTTTATGCTTCTTATCGAGGGAACTACGGGCAAAAGACCCGACCTTATATGCGGCAAACCTTACGGCATAATGGCGGAATGTATCGCGAAAATGACGGGCGTCCCGCTAAGCCGCACCGCAATGATAGGCGACAGACTTTCCACCGATATGCTCTTTGCCGTAAACAACGGCATTCGATCGGTCCTCACCCTTACGGGCGAAACGAGCCGTGAAGATCATCTGAAAAGCGGAATGAAAGTGGACAAAATCATAGATTCGATCGCGGAGTGGGACAAATGAAATACCTTTGCTTTGATATAGAAAGCTGCGACGGAGGCAAAAACGGAAGTCTGTGCAGCTTCGGATATTGTATCGCCGACGAAAACTTCAATATACTCGATATGGACGACATTATCGTCAATCCCGATAAGCCGTTCAACAAAAGATTGTTCGGAACGGTCATCAAACTCGCTTACACCGAAGAAGTGTTCCGTTCGGCGCCGCGCTTCCCTCTCGTGTACGACAGGATAAAGTCGCTTTTTACCGAGGACATGACGATAATCGGATTTTCGATAATAAACGACGTCAATTACCTCGCCGATGCCATTCGCACTTACGGGCTCGAACAGATAAATTACGAATTTTACGACGTGCAACTCATGTACGGAATACACAAAAAAGAGGCGCGCAATTTCAGCCTCGCGGCGGCCGCAGCCGAATTCGATATCGAATTTCTCGAACACCGCTCGCTCGACGACGCAGTGGCTACCCTCAAAGTGCTGAAAGGTATTCTCGACAGCGAAAAAATGAGTTATAACGAATTTATCGAAAGTTACGGCGTCATGCCCGGCAAGATCGATCGATCCGTCATAAGAAATTGTTTTACCGACGTCGTTTTTACGGGGATCGACTATTCGAGCACAAAGACGAAAAAAAGATTGCTGAACGAATTTATGTTCACCTTGCCGCGCGGCAAAAAGCAAGGTCTGCCCTTTTCGGGCAAGGTCGTTTGCTTTGACGACGACATAGAACTTGACGATATTTCGCTTACCCGCGATCGCATCCAACGGCTATATGAATTGGGCGGCAGATATTCTTCGGGCGTCGAAAGCAGCAATGTGTTTGTCTATAACAAAGAGGATTCCGCTCGCTATAATTTCGCAAAAAACGCCCACAAAACGGGACACAGGTTGCATTTTGTCAAACTTGACGAGTTCCTGTCAATGCTCGGCGACATTCCGACCAACACCTACAACGACGCCGCAATTCTTCTCGCAGGCAATCGTCGCCGTCGCCTCAATCGCGAACGCGCCGCCGAAAAAAATCGCAAATCGCAAAAGAATTCGGCGCAGGCTCAATCGCACAAAGCGAAAAAAGATCGAACTCGCAAGCGCCGCCGCGCCCGCAACAAAGGTCGCGTTTCTTCCGACCCGCAGTCGGCAAAACAAATCTGATCCGTATCGCTCAAAAGGCTTGACACTCGACTCAAATATTGTTATACTTTTTAAGTCGTTCGTAGCGAATGGTAACATGCTTTTCGGTGCTAACACGACCTGTATAATTTGAAGTATACAAACGTGAAACATTACTTTGGAGGCATATCCAAGCAAACAAACACGACCTGTAATATTACTTTATAGGCGTTTCGCAAGTAGACAAACTCACCTGTAATATTTACTTTATAGGCGTTTCGCAAGTAGACGAACATGACACATATATTACTTTGGAGGCGTATCGAAGCGGTCATAACGAGGCGGTCTTGAAAACCGTTTGCTCGCAAGGGCACAGGGGTTCGAATCCCTTCGCCTCCGCCACGTGCAACTCGTTTGAACTCACGTCCAAGCGAGTTGCTTTTTTGTTCGGAATTTTCGGCTATCGAGGCTATTATTTCACCATTATCTATCTTTATTTTATCCTCACAGCCTGTGTTGTAGATGATGATTATCTTGTCGTTGAATAGAATAACTCTATTTATAAAGCTGTTGAAAAAGTCATTCTTTTCTTCGTCGTTATCGTATTTCTTTCTCGCAAAGTATTGAAGAAAGGTTTCTACCTGTTCCAA
>CANQFK010000046.1 GCA_947598585.1 uncultured Clostridia bacterium | reverse complement strand
CTATAATAAAAGAAGCAACGGAATGTTAAGTTCGTTGCTTTTCTTTTTGTTCTATACGCCGTTTTTGCCATACAGGTCGCTAATACGGGCAATTTTCGACGGGAGGGGGATCGCTTTTTCGCCGCCTTTTTTATGTATATTGTTTCATGGTCCTTGCACATTCGACGAGCAGTTCCTCTTTCAGCGCTTGCGGCTTTAAGATCTTTATGCTGCTCCCGAACGAAAGCAGCTTGTTTATAAGCAGGTTGCCGCCGTAAAGCGACGCCTTGGCGATGTAGGTCGTGCCGCGTTCGCTTATCGCGTCGGGACCGAGCCACTCTTCGACTTCGCTTAAAGCCGTGGAATAAAATTCGAACTCCACGTCCACGAGATCCGTGTCGTCAAACGTGCCGTTGAGTTTTTCGTACACGTCGCTCTCTTTGCGCACGAACTTGTCGTCTGTGAGGGTGAGCTGTTTTATCCTCGCCAGCCTGAACAGTCTGAAATCGTTGCGCAAATGGCAATATCCGTATACATACCATATGCCTTCTTTCAGCACGAGGCAGTATGGATCGAAGTCGCGCACGCTGTAAAGGTCCTTGTTGTCGGTGTACGCCATGTTTAGCGTAATGTCCTCGTCGATCGCTTTGTTTATAGCCTCCATTTTGCCGCGATAATTTTGCGGATTGGTCCAGGTGCCGACGTCTATTATGAGCGTATCCGTTTTCAACAGATATTTTTCGTTTTCCTTTACTTTGCCGATGTGCCTCAGCTTTTCGATGAGGTCGAGGTTCTGCCCCTCGAAGGACGTCGCCGTCGCGTTAAGGCAGGTCAGAAGCCTGTGAAGTTCGTCCTCGGTAAAAAACGATCTTTCGAGTTTGAAGTCGTCGGCGATCATATAGCCGCCGTTCGCGCCCCGCACCGATATTATGGGCACGCCGCTTTCGCACAACGTGTCTATATGCCTTGCGACGGTGCGCGTGCTTATCTCGAACTTTTCAGCCAGAAATTCGCATTTTACCTTGCGGTGATTGAGTATGGTAAGCAATATCCCGAACATGACGGAAGTTTTCATTTTTTTGCCCTCCCGAAAATTTCACAAAACTATTATAATAAAAGTGACATAACGTTGTCAAGATTTATGTGCTATCATACAGAAAAAATCAAGGAGGAAATTCTAATGTACGTTTGCATATCGAATACGGGAAATCTCAGAGCGGGAGATATAGTTATTTTGGAAAAGGACGCCGCTTTCGGAGAAGTGACCGCGTCCATGCTCGGAGGCGGAGTGGTCGGGTTTGTTACCGATATCCAGCCCGAGGGGTGCATGAGCAAATCTTATGTGGAGAGCAACATAGGGGATCGCAGAGTGATAGGGCACGCGGTCATTCTCAACGGCAACGTCGCGCTGTTTTCGAGCGAGAGCAAGACCTTGAACGGAGACAGCAATTTCCGCACAGGGCGCAGTCGCGTATTCCGTTGATCTGTATGTCTTTGGGCGACGTTTTTACGGAGGTCATAATATGATAACGCTGTTTATATTGATAACTTTCTTTTTTATCAAAGCAACGATCGCGAATAACCGATAATTATCCTTGTCGGCAAATTGGGGCAAAGGAACGGCTCGGGATAGGTCAAAAAACGTCCGATTTTCCGATCTTGCTAAGGACAATTTACAAAATTTATAAATTTTAGCAAATATTACCCCAAAAAGAATTGTTATTTTTGTTTCGTTGTGTTAAAATGTTTAGGTATACGTATTTTATTTACGGAGAAACAAAAATGATCAAACTGAAAAAAATCTACTATCCGATCTTGGTCGCTTTGTTCGTAATAGCGCTTTGCCTGGGAACGATATTCTCGCAAGTCAGCGTGGGCGCCAAGGCGGACCAAGTGTTTGTGGACAACGTAAAGGCAAACATGAGCGCAATGAATTTCGTGCATAATTCGTATATGCCCGAAAATCAGGAAAGCGTTCGCGACTTTATCTCCAAAGCAAGCGGCGGCGTTCTTGCTCAGAACGGGATAGAGAACGCGCGCGGAACAAAGGATAACGACTATTCCGATTGTCAGGAACTCGATAAACCGAAATATGTCATTCAGAGCGTCACGTTGAATTCGGATTCGTTAGCCGATATGAATAAAAACGAGGACGAGCTGTTTTATGCCGTAAGGGATCTATATAATATAATCGTGGCATTCCCGGGGCAGGACGCCGATAACGTCGTATTGTTTATAGCCAATTACGATTCGGCTCCCAACAGCCAAAGCGGCATCGAAAGCATGCAAGCGTCGTCGATGCTCCAAACCGTTCTGAATATCGCAAAGAATTACGAAAGCAGAAAGCCTCGTAATACAATGGTTTTCCTTTTCTCGGACGCCGAGCATGAGGGCGCGTACGGAACATACGCGTTCAAAAACCAATTCAAAGGCTTTGACGGTATTGCTCAAAAGGTAAAACTCGTCGTCAACTTCGACGCAAAGGGTACGGGCGCGTTGGCTGTTGCTTCGAGCGGCATATCCGTATCCGAAGTAAAGGGAATAGCTTCTTCTCTCAACGACGCGTTATATTCTTCCGACGTCGTCAACGATTACGACGTTTACGACACGGCAAAAATAAACGTATTTTTCTCGGGAAACAGCGACTATCTCAACACCACGCGCGACACGATCGCAAGCGTTTCAGACTCCAAGGTCAAGACTATGGGCGGAGCAATGGAAGCGCTCGTTAATGCGTACGGCTTCGGCGATATTGCGTCGGACAAAGCCGACGGATCGTTCTCGTATCTCGGACTTACGTTCTCGTATTCCGACGTGGTAGCGTACGTTCTCGCCGCAGTAGCGCTTGTGCTCCTTATCGTAGCCGTCTTTGCGCTTGTACGCAGCGGCAAAAAGGGCAGCGGCTTACTTAAAGGTGCGATCGCTCAGATCGCGGCTCTGGTGCTCGCCGCCATAACTCTTTATGTATGTTATTTCATTCTCGCATATATGCTTGTCGGCTTCGGAGCGATCCCCGTTCACGCGGTGATAAGCATCAGATATATGAATGTGGGCTTGTTCCTTTCGTCTTTGCTTCTCGCGTTTGCCGCATATACGGGAATATTCCTGCTTATCCGCAGAATGTACAAGATAAAGGCTACCGACGCGGCAAGGGGCGGAGCCGTTGTCATAATGCTTGCGGGCATAATAACGGCGTTTGCCGTTCCGAGCGTTTCGCTTATATTCGCGCTCACCGCGGTGGCAGAGGGCGTCATGCTCCTCATATCCGCATTGCTTTCCAAAAAGTTCAAGGAGAAGAACGGAGCGGACATCGAAAGGTTGTTCCTTTACACCTTGCCGCTCATCTTGTTGACGCCTGCAATGATCCCCGTATTGATCCTTGCTTCCTACACTGTTCCTGCGATCTATTTCCCGCTCATTCTTCTTGTTGCGGTCCTCGGATCTACCGTTATCGCGCCTTACTTCGCATTGCTCAAACCCACGCTGTCGGCTGCTGTCGCTAAACTTCCCAAGCACACCATTCGCGTCGAAAAGGTAGTGACCGAACAGGTCGAGGGCGCCAAAAAGGGCAGATTCGAAGAGAGGACGGTCAGAAAGGTCGTCAACGAAAAGGTCGAGTGGAGATATCGCAACAGATACGGAGTGGCGTTCATCGGATTGTTCTCGGCATTGCTTATAATCCTCTTTGCCGTTTGCCCCGCAAAACACTTCGCCACCAACAGCGTTGACGAATTCGGTTATCGCGACGCGCTCAAAAACGACGCGATAGTATATGTTTGGGACAAGCAAGGTTCCTCGTCCGCAAGCGAAAAGCTCAGAGTTTACGACCAATACGCTTATCGCTATTTCGCTACCGTGGACAACGATTTCGCCTTCAATAAGACTTTGGGCGCATACGAAAAAGATTTCTATGATACCAACGGTTTGCTCGGCAACAATTACTCTTTGCCCGAGATCACCAAGACGGAAAACGGTCTGCTCAGGATCACCGCTTACGGCATGGGCACCGAAAGTCTGATAGACGTGACCTTTACCAATGTCGAAAACGTTACGTTGTTCAGAATAATTTCCTCGCGCGAAAGATACGAGATAGAAAACGACGGCAAGGGCACGTTCCGCTTGCAGATCCCCTATGACGAAAACGATTTTGCGGACTTCACCGTGGAATTCGAACATGAAGTCGATATAAATGTGGGCGTCGAATATTATCAATATGTTTCGGGTGAACTTACCGTGCTCAGAATGAAGAACGCCGAAGGCGCTTATAAGGAGATCAACTCCGTGTTGGATAGGTCCAAGATAGGCAAGGAGATCATCGACTATGATACCGACAACGATTCCAATAAGGACATCCCGTGCGGAATGATCTTCCACCGTCAGGACTCTTTCGGGTTCGAAGCGTAAGATATATTAAATAAGTATATAATAAAGTGGCGTAGCGATCGATCTGTCGCTATGCCGCTTTTTCTTATATTGAATGGCGCATTTTTGCATAAAAAAAGCGGCAACCTATATGCCGCAATCAAGTACATAGAATATATTGTTCTATGTACTTTGTGCATTTATTATATAACAAAATTATCCGCTTGTCAAGCAAAAAAAGTAAATTTTTCTATAAAAACGCAATATAATTCTCCTTAAAAAGCGTCGCAGGACGCTTTTTTCTATAAAAAAACTACATAGAACAATATATTCTATGTCATTTTTATGGTTCAGGTAGTAATGCCGCGAAACGTCCCTAAGCGGCTTTATATACAAAAAAATCATGATTTTTTAAAAGGAGAACGAAAAAATGAAGAAACAAAACAAGAAAGGCTTTACGCTTGCAGAACTTTTGATAGTAGTGGCTATCATAGCAGTTCTTACCGCTATTGCAGTTCCTCTCTTTGTAGGTGCGCTCAATAAGGCACAGAATGCAACAGAAGCTGCAAATATCCGTGCAGTTCGTGGTGCTGCTGTGACTGAAATCCTTAGTAAACCTGAAACATATATCACGGGGAAGGGTGATGCTGGTGCCGATGCAACTGCATGGAAAGTAAGTGCAACTATCAGCATATCCGGAGATATTAAGATTACTGCGCTTACTCCCGATACTACTTCAACAGCAGCTTCTGATGGAACGGTTGATTACGATTCGAAAAGCGGTTATACAATAACTGATATGATAATAACCGAATTAAAAGTAGGCGCGTAAGTATAGCACATTTTGAATTTATTAAAATCGTAATAGTGCTTGCATAATGCTTAATATCAATATTGCTATTTAAAAAGCCCAAACGGCATAGGCAATATGCCGAATAGCTTAGACCATATGTATGGGTACCATTCAGGGACAATGGTACGGAGAAAAAATGTTCCTACAACCAAAAAAGCTCAAACGGCATTGCAAGGGTATGTCGTATAAGCTATTTGTATCTGACAGGGATGTAAAGATACGAAAAACAGCGAAACAAACGTTTCGCTGTTTTTGTCTTATGGTACCATTAGCACGGATATAAATACAGACCATATAATAGGCTACCTTTGGTAAAAAAGGTTTGGATCAAGAAACATTCGCCACCTTTAATAGAGCCTACCCTTAGTAAGGGTAGCTGGCTGCGAAGCAGACTGAGGGGATTGAGAAAGGCCTTGTCCTCTCCGAG
>CANQFK010000045.1 GCA_947598585.1 uncultured Clostridia bacterium | reverse complement strand
AGAACGATTCGACCCGATAGAAATACGGGGGGGGGGTATACTCGAAGTTCCGTCCGAGCCTCTAAAAAAGAAACATTTACGTTTTTGCGACACGTTAAAGACCGCGGTCAAATTCGCGCGGCGTAGTATGATCAGGACGTGTGTTTATTCGGTGATCTTTGCGGCGATCATGGTCGTATTGGGACTAAGCCAACTCATCATGAATTTCGATGGAGGCGAAATCGTTGCGAATGAAATGGATAAGCGAGATCTCAGTTGCGCATCGTTCATCAAGGATACAAACGATAATTACGACAGCACGGATACGACCCGTCTTGTGGACGTAAACGAGGGCGACCTTCAAAAATTTTACGACGCGGGCTATGAGGGCAAGGCATATCCGCTTATAAATTATGCGCTGTTCAATTTGGGAAGCAATGTCTGCGTAAGTCAACAACGCTTATTGCCGCAAGTCAATCCGTATGATGTCAAGGAAAGCGTGGGAGTGCTTGTAACCGAAGAAAGTTTTATCGAGAAACGATTTGGTGCGTTGGAATATGTCGCTTTGTCCGATGAACCCAAAGATTACGGCGTATACATAACGGATTTTTTTGCCGACGCTTGTATGGCAAATCATCCGGGCGTCAATACAGGCTATGAATCTTTTCTCGGAAAAACTAACCAATATACGGGATATTGTTACGGATATATCAACGGTATTATCAAGACAGGATATAAGGAGCGATATAAGAAAATTTTCGATAAACTTATCGATCCGAATTTATCAAAAGAAGAACTGAAAAAACTTGCTCAAACGGACGAATGTCTTGCATTTTACGATAATATTAACCAATTTTTGAATGTTGCATACTCATTCGCTCCCGACTTTACATATTCGGCTGTAAATTCAAAGGTCAGGCAATTTGTAAGCACAGGCATAAGTTTATTTGAAAAAGACGGCATAAAACATGAATACAACGACTCATGGTTTTCATCTGCAGATTTACATAGCACCATTCCGCTTCATGACAATGAAATGCTTATTAACTATGACGTTTATAATGAGATATTCGGCACGAATTATACTTCGCAAAATGCGAACGAGTTTACACCGCATGAGGTGAAACTTACATACTATCTACTCTGTGATCAAAACAAATCGCAAAAAAAGTATGAAACGACGCTCAAAATAGTTGCGTTGACCAATAATGAAATCAGATACAATGTTGCCGACAACGTTTTTGAATCTTTGCGCAAATTCGACATGTTCACATTCGGCTACTACTTCGATAATGCCGAGCAGGAGGAACTCCTTATAAATACGGCAAGTGAGATCGGCTTTTTGCCCAATTCCTCTATCGCGGGGTCGGTGGTGACAATGACCAAGGCGGTGGGCGTGTTCAGTCGGTTCTTCGACCTCATATTCATCGTATTGTGCGCGGCGCTGCTACTCATTATGGTGCAATTCGAACTTAAAAACATTCGGGACAAAATGCGGGACATAGGTATAATGAAGGCTCTGGGAGCAAGGGATATCGACCTTATCGTCATTTTCGGCTTTCAGGTGCTTATCGCCGGGCTTGCAATGATAATACTTTATATTGCGGGGTCGTTTGTGTTTATAGGGCTTGCCAACAAGGTGCTTGTGTTGTCGCTCAACGAACTAGCCAAGAATGCAATGGTAATGGACGTATCGTTCCTTGTTGTCAAGTGGAAATACATTTTGCAAAATTGCGCTCTTGCGATCGCGATATTTGTCGTTTCATTCCTCGTGCCGATGTTGCGGCTCAGAAGAATAAAACCTACCAACGTCATAAAAGCCAAGGAATAACCGCAAGATCAGCGGTTGCCGCTTGCCTGCTAAATGCAAAAGGTTGCCGAAAGCCGATATGTTCGCTTTCGACAGCCCTGCTTATCCCGATAAAATTACCTTTTTATATTATTCTTTGTTTTCTGTGGAAAGTGCGCTTTACCACGGCTCCTTTTTTGACGGAAACGAGGCGGAGATCATAATATCGTTTTGTCGAGGGCGGAAAAGACTTCGCCGATATTTTCGCAAAACAGCAGTTGGGCGCGACGGTCGGCATAAGTGGGGGACTTGTTTATCATGACAAGGTGTTTGCCGCCGAAGTATTCTATAAAACTTGCCGCGGGATACACCACCAGCGAAGTTCCGCCGATGATAAGGACGTCGGCAGCGGATATGGCGGTTACGGCGCGCGATATCACGTCGCGGTCAAGTTCTTCGCCGTACAGCACGACGTCGGGCTTTATCACGCCGCCGCAATCGCAACGCGGCACGCCGTCGCAAGACAGTATGTAGTCGAGCCCGAAGAATTTGCCGCACTTCATACAGTGGTTGCGGTGAACGCTGCCGTGCAGTTCGCAGACCGCTTTGCTGCCCGCCGCCTGATGCAATCCGTCGATATTTTGCGTTACGACCGCTTTCAACTTGCCCGCCTTTTCGAGTTTGGCGAGATAATTGTGCGCGGCGTTCGGCTTTGCGTCGGGGAACAGCATGCGCTCCCTGTAAAATTTATAAAATCTGTCGGGGTGAGCCATAAAATAGTCGTGCGAAACAATGACTTCGGGCGACGGCGACGTGCCGAACACGCCGTTCGGCGATCGGAAATCGGGTATGCCGCTTTCGGTGGAAACGCCCGCCCCTCCGAAAAACACGATATTGTCGCTCTCCGAAATTATTTCGGAAAATTTTTTTAAGTCGTTTTTGTCCATGATAGCCTCCTTGTACTCCGTTCTACAAATATTATAATCCTTATTTTCGGATCGGTCAACAAGGCGGGAACAAATTCCGAAAAGTTCGCTTTACGCAAAATAAAAATGGGCGGATAAATGCCCATTTTTCGTATACATATATAGTTTTACGGTCTTTTACTCACGCCTTTATGAATGTGAGGCAGGTGGCGTTATCGCTTTCGCCCATAACGGTGATGCCGTTAGCCACGCATTTGTTGCTCTTTTGGAATATGCAATTCGCATTGCAGTCCACGGCGGTATCGACCGAGTAGTCGGCTTTTACGAAATCGCTGCCCGCTTCGAACATGCTCGGCGATTTTTCGGTAGGCTCGTAGGTAAGGCAATCCGTGCTTTTATCCACTTCGATGTGGCGGGCGCAACAGCAGTAGCCCTTGTTGTAAGTGCAATTTTTTTTGCCGCATTTAAGGTCTTTCATAATAAATCCTCCTTGTTTACAGAAGTATTTTTGGCATAAATCGCCGATTATATTCATTGATTTTGTCGTAATCGTTGACATAAACAGCGATATGTGATAAAATTTTTTCGACGATCCGAAGCGACGCTCTTCGGAACACAAATATACATAAAGGATATTGTGACATGGACAACGGCGAATTGAAAGACGAAATGGTCGAAAAAACCGAGAGCTTTATTCAGAAAGACGTGATAAAGCACACAAAGAAAAAGAAATTAAAACCTGCCGCGGATATGAGCGGCGCCGTTCGATATTTTCCGGAATATAACGTGGGACTAAGCGACGAACAGGTCAAGGAAAGACAGGATCACGGTTATATAAACGTGACCTCCGCAAAAAAGGGCAAGTCGTACGGCAGCATCATATGTAGCAATATATTCACATTCTTCAACGTACTTACCTTTATCGTGGCGGCGGCTTTGATTTTGGCGGGCGCGTCGTTTACGCAGCTGTTCTTTCTCGTCATAATCACCGCCAATATCCTTTTGGGTATAATTCAGGAGATAAGGTCGAAGATCACTATCGACAAGCTTAGCATAGTCACCGCGCCGACGGCAATGACCATACGCAACGGCGTGCAGACGGCTATAAGGGTAAACGAACTCGTGTTGGACGACGTGGTGAAGTTGGAAATGGGCAACCAGGTTTGCAGCGATTGCATCGTTTTGAGCGGAGAGTGCGAAGTCAACGAATCCATAATAACGGGCGAGAGCATAGCGGTGCGCAAGAAAACGGGCGATATCCTGTATAGCGGCAGCTATATTTCTTCGGGCAACTGTTATGCCCGCGTGGAGAGAGTAGGCGTCAACAATTATATCGAAACGCTTGCCTCCAACGCCAAAAAGTACAAAAAACCGCAAAGCGAATTGCGCGGTTCGATAGTCATGATAATAAAAGTGGTCACGGTGTTCATAATCCCCATTTCGTTGCTTATGATAATCGGGGGATTGAGCCGAAGTCAGGACGCGATCACTTTTGAGGACGTTAGGCGCACCATAAACAGCACGAGCGGTGCGATAATAGGCATGATCCCCGCGGGAATGTTCTTGTTGACCTCGGTCGCGCTTGCCGTGGGCGTGATAAGGCTGGCAAAAAAGAACGCTCTCGTGCAGGACCTTTACTGTATCGAAATGCTGGCGCGAGTAGACGTTTTGTGTTTGGACAAGACGGGCACGCTCACCGACGGCACCATGCGCGTAAAATCGCTCATACCGCTCAAAGACGATTGCCCGTACGAGATAAAGGATATCGTGGGGTCGCTGTTAAGTGCGACGGGCGACAACAACCAGACGGCGATCGCGCTCGGCAACGAATACGGCGCTCTGAATAAGTACAGAACAGTAACGGCATTACCCTTTTCGTCACAGCGAAAATTGAGCGCCGCAACGTTCGAGGACGTGGGTACGTTCGTACTCGGCGCACCCGAATTTGTGATAAAGACGCGCGATCCCATGCTCGAAGCGTTGGTAAACGAGAACGCCGCGGCGGGCTATCGCGTAGTGGTGATAGCGCACAGCGACAAAGCTATCGAAAACAATGCTATTCCGTCCGACGTCGAACCGTTGTATCTCATTTCCATCGAGGATCATATCCGCGAGGACGCGATAGAAACGATAAAGTGGTTCAAAGACAACGACGTGGATATCAAGATAATAAGCGGCGACAACCCCATTACCGTATCCGAAGTGGCGAAACGCGTGGGCGTAAAAAACGCCGAAAAATACATTTCTCTCGACGGATTGTCCTCGCAAGAGGTCGTCGAGGCAGCCAATCAATATACAGTGTTCGGCAGAGTTACGCCCGAGCAGAAGTGTTTGCTCATTCGCGCGCAAAAAGCCAAGGGTCATACCGTGGCTATGATGGGCGACGGCGTAAACGATATTCTCGCAATGCGCGAAGCCGACTGTTCGGTGGCGATCGCGTCGGGCAGCGAGGCGGCGCGCAACGTAAGTCACCTTGTGCTTTTGGACAGTAACTTTTCGTCCATGCCGAGCGTAGTGGTAGAGGGCAGACGCGTGGTCAACAACATAACCAAGTCGTCCTCGCTCTTTTTGATGAAAACGTTCATGTCCATATGCCTGTCCATAATTTTCATTCTTATGGGCAGGGACTATCCGCTTCAAACCAACCACCTTCTTTTGCTCGAAATGTTCGTTATAGGCTTGCCGTCGTTCTTCCTCGCGCTTCAAACCAACAAGCAGCGCATACAGGGCAATTTCCTGTCCAACGTGGTAAGCAGAGCCATTCCCGGCGGCTTTGCGCTTGTGATAAACGTCATGCTGATGTATCTGTACAGGGAGTTCGTTGTCCATACTTATGGAGTGGGGGTATTGAGCGGCGAGGTCTTTACTTCGCTTTTGGTCCTTTCGCTTTCCTGGACGGGCTTTATGGTACTGATAAAGATCTGCGAGCCGTTCAACGCTTACAGAATATTTTTGGTGATAATCACTTTCGCGCTCATGCTCTTCTTTATCATCTTTATGGGCGATACGCTCGGCATAACCGCCTTCGACTTGAACAATCCCGTTCATCTTGCAAGCATATTCCTGCTGATAAGCCTTGTACTGCTTACTTACTTTATCGTGTCCATGGTGATGAAGATACTCGTCACCGTAAAGATAATGACCGAATAACGCCTTTTGTGTGGCAAAAAGGACGTCGTTGTCCGAAAATTCAATATCGAAATACGCTTTTTAAGGAGCGAAAATAACGGCGAGGAAATTTTCCTCGCCGTTTTTGTATGGAAGTTTTACTACTTTCAAAATTCCACGGTGAAGGTGCTGCCGACGCCGAGGGTGCTTGTAACGCCGATCTTCCAGCCCGATTTTTGACAGATCTTCTTGGCGACGGCAAGCCCCAAGCCAAAGCCGCCGTTTTTGCCGCCGTGCGATCTATCCACCGTAAAGAAGCGCGAGAAAACCTTGCTCATGTTTTCCTCGGCAATGCCGATGCCCGTATCTTCCACTTTAAGCCCGCGATAGTTCAGCGTTATCGTAATGCTCCCGCCGTCTTTATTGTATTTGAT
>CANQFK010000044.1 GCA_947598585.1 uncultured Clostridia bacterium | reverse complement strand
ATAAAGCGTAAAGCTTAACCTCTCCCAAAGGATAAACAAGAGTACCGTGCTTTGCTTTACGGCAAAGTACGGTATTTTCTTTTTATTTCGGCGTTATCGCAAAAACGCAAATTCAAAAACGTAAAATATCCCCAAAAACCTTTTCGTTTTCGCTTGACATAAAATTTATAATATATTACCATACCACAGATGATACAATTATCCGATCACTTTACATTCGGCAGATTGCTCAGGTTTACGTTGCCGTCTATCGTCATGATGGTGTTCACTTCCGTTTACGGCGTGGTGGACGGGTTTTTCGTATCCAATTTCGCGGGCAAGACTCCGTTCGCGGCGGTCAACTTCATCATGCCTTTTTTGATGATCCTCGGCGCGTTCGGATTTATGATAGGGGCGGGCGGAAGCGCGCTCATTGCCAAGACGCTCGGCGAGGGAAATGCGCAAAAGGCAAAGGAATTGTTCTCGCTCTTTGTGTACGTTACGCTCATATGCGGCGTGATAATAGCCGTTTTGGGCATAGTTTTTATTCGGCCTATCACGATAATGCTCGGCGCGGACGAAAGCATGGTGGAAGATTGCGTGCTTTACGGCAGGATCATTCTTATCGCGCTCCCCATGTTCATGTTGCAAAACGAATTTCAGACCTTTTTCGTCGTCGCCGAAAAGCCTAACCTCGGGCTTATGGTGACTATCGCCGCGGGAGTGACCAATATGGTCCTCGACGGTGTTTTTGTGGGCGCGTTAGGCATGGGGCTTGTGGGCGCGGCGTCGGCAACGGCAGTCAGCCAATTTGTAGGCGGCATAGCGCCCGTCATCTACTTTCTCCGACCCAACGGCAGCCTTTTGCGCATGGGCAAGACCGCCTTCGATATAAGGGCGCTTACTAAGGCTTGCTCAAACGGCGTGTCCGAACTTCTGTCCAACGTTTCCATGTCGATAGTGAGCATGCTGTACAATTACCAGCTTATGAAGTATGCGGGCGAGGACGGAGTGGCGGCGTACGGCGTGTTGATGTACGTCAACTTCATCTTTTTCGCCATATTCATAGGGTATTCGGTGGGAAGCGCGCCGATAATAGGCTTCGATCACGGCGCGAAAAATTACGACGAACTCAAAAACATTCGCAAAAAGAGCATTGCGATCATAGCCGTTTTGTCGCTGTGCATGTTCGCGCTCGCCGAACTGTCCGCAAAACCGCTTGCCGATCTGTTTGTGGGGTACGACGCGTCGCTCAACGCGCTTACGCTCAGAGGCTTTTTGATATGCTCGTTTATGTTTATTTTCGCAGGCATATCGGTATTCGGCTCGTCGTTTTTCACCGCGCTCGGCAACGGGCTTGTGTCGGCGGTGATAGCGTTCTTGCGCACGATGGTGTTCCAGATAGCGGCGGTGCTTGTTCTCCCGCTCATGCTCAAAATGGACGGGATATGGCTGTCTATCGTCGTCGCGGAAGCCATGTCGGCGATGATCACCGTCGTTTTTCTCCTCGCCGAAAGAAAAAGGTACAATTATTGAAATTGTCCTTTTCGCCGAATTGAAAGTGTACCCTTATGCAAGATTAGAAAGGAGCACAGCAACCAAAAGAAAGGCGCTTCATAGTAAGGACAAAATAGCACCATATGATAGGCGCCCCATAGCAAGGATACGAGCAGGAGCGCAGCGACCAAAGATAGGCGCCCCTTAGTAAGGACGGCCAGTACCTTTTTATAGGCGCCCATAGCAAGGACGGGCAGTACCTTTTTATAGGCGCCCATAGCAAGGACGGGCAGTACCTTTTTATAGGCGCCCCTTAGTAAGGAGCATGATTTCGCTACCATAATTCAGGCGCCCCTTAGTAAGGGGAGCGGGCTGCGAAGCAGACTGAGGGGATTGTATTCACTCGAATATGGGAATGTTATAACACATGGAACGAAAATACAACAAAACATTGATAAGCAACGCGCAATCGCTTCGTCGAAACATGACAAAGGAAGAGCGGCATTTATGGTTCGATTTTCTCAGGTCATATCCGATAAAATTCAGAAGGCAAGCAGTGATCAACAAATACATAGCGGATTTTTACAGTCCCCAAGCGAAGTTGATAATTGAATTGGACGGATCGCAACATTATGAAGAAAAAGGGATCAAGAACGACAAAATACGCACGGAATTTCTTGAAAAATATGGTTTGACAGTAATCAGAATACCAAACAATTGGATAAATAAGCAATTTAAAGAAGTATGTGATTATATTGATAATTACATAAAGCAAATAAATGAACAATCCCCTCAGTCGCCTTACGGCGACAGCTCCCCTTGCTAAGGAGCGCCTATAAATAAGGTTGCAAAATCATGTCCATTACCAAGGGGGCCTATCGCGTCGCTACCCTCACTTAGTGGCACTCTCGCGCTGAAAGCGCAAGAATAGCCATTTTTGTTCGGTCGCTCCTTTTCGTAAAAATGCCAAGCATTTTTACGAGCGGCTTGCGCCGTTTTTAAGGGTGAAGGCTTTCATATGGTCAAAAGAAATGCCCCCAACGAAAAACTATTCTTCCGATCGCTCCTTATGCGCAATGTGCACATAAAACATTATGGCGACGACAAGCGAGATCGTATCCACGATAGGCTGAACGCACATGATCCCGTACAGCGGTTTTAGGTGGTCCAGCAAAAAAAGCAGCGGGATATCGATAACGCCCTTTCGGAGCACCGAACAAATTATCGATTCTTTTATTTTGCCCGTCGCCTGGAATTGTATGATGAGCGGATAGCATACGGACATCATGGGCATGGCGACGACCATTATGCGCAAAAAAGTTGCGGCGTAATTCACCGTAACGGCGTTGTCTATGAACAAATTGGCGAGATGGGGTGCGAAAATTTCGTACAAAACAAGGCACAGAGCCGAAAATGACAGCGAGATCGCCGTGCCGAAAACGAACGCCGAATGGCTGCGTTTATGATTGCCCGCGGCGTGATTGTACGATAGGAGCGGCAGTAGTCCCGTCGCCACGCCTATCGAAAAATACAGCGGGAGTTGGTCGAGTTTTTTCACTATTCCGAACGCGGCGACTGCTTCGGGTCCGTAAGCCGAAACGAACTTCGATTGAGCCGCGACGGCGACGACGGTCAAAAGATATTGCAGTGCGGAGGGGAATCCTGCGAGCAGAACGGCGGATATATACTTCTTTATGTGCCTCATGCGGCGGATATCGAAACTTGCCGTGCCGCTTTTGCGCGCGATTATCAGTACGACGAAGTACGCCGTAACGACGAAGTTGGAGATCGCGGTCGCAATGCCGGCTCCCACCGCGCCCATATTCAGAAAATCGGGCAGAACGAAGAACGGATCGAGAATTATATTCAGAATTCCGCCCGCCATTACGCCGACGGCGGCGAGCGAAGCGTTCCCCTCGGCGCGAACGACGTTTGACAGCAGCGAGCCGAGAATCGAAAAGACGCCGCCGAAAATTATCACCCATTTCGCATACCCATATGCAAATCCGAACGTGTCCCCGTCGGCTCCGCACAATTTCAGAACGGGCGAGGCGAGCAGTGCGAACAGTAGCGAAACGACTATTCCGCTCATGAGCCCCAGCCAGAACACGATAGAGGAAATGCTCCTTGCGTCGTCCTGTTTTTTCTCGCCCAACTTGTGCGATATCGCGCGCGCCCCGCCAACTCCGAAGAGGTTGGAAACCGCCGTAAGCAGCAAAAACGGCGAGGCGACCACCGTAATGGCGGCGGTCTGACGTGGATCGTTGAGCCGACCGACGAAATATGTGTCGGCGAGATTGTAGATAAGGGCTATCATTTGCGCCGCGATCGCAGGTACTATCTGCAACAAAACGGCTTTTTTTACGGGAACATTTTCAAATATATCGATACGTTTTTCGTTTGCCATAACGCGCCTCTTTATGCGCCCATTGTATCGAATTTTGCGCCCTGTGTCAACTTTTTTATATGTACAGCGGCATAAAGCCGCCTTTTTTTATTTGCAACGGAACGGGAAAGGAGGGATATAGATCTTGCATTTGCACATGCAGTCGAATTCGCGCCCTTTCTCGTTGCAGTCGGGTCGGTGCTTCTTGCAGCCGCAGTCATGCTTTTCGGTATAGACCTTCGCGCACGGATCTTTGTGACAGCCACAGCCGTCGTGATCGTACTCTTTGCGGCAGCCGCAACCGTTGTGATCGTGCTCTTTGTGGCAGCCGCAGTCCGATCCGCCGAAGTTGTCGCGATCGTTGTTCTCGTAGTCGGTGTTGTAGTTGTAATCGTAATTATAGCCGAAGTCGTCGCCGTTGCAGCGATCGCATTCGTTTTCGCTGTATCCGTAGCCGAAAGTGTAGCCGTTATCCATATCCGCACCGTCAAAAAAGTTTTTCATATTTTTCCTCCTGAGTAAATTTCTTTACAGTACATAGTATGACAAAAAGTTTGATAAGGTGTAAAAATTCACTTGACTAAATCGATGAAAATGGATTATTATTTAGTTACATAATCTAAATATAAGGAGAAATGGTATGAAGAAGTTTGTTTGTAAAATATGCGGTTACGTTTACGAGGGCGACGAGCTGCCCGCCGATTTCAAATGCCCGCAGTGCAAAGCGCCCCGCGAGAAATTCGAGGAGCAACAGGGCGAACTTACCTGGGCAGCCGAGCATAGCGTAGGCGTGGCTAAGGGAGTAAGAGAGGACATTCTCAAAGATCTTCGCGCCAACTTCAACGGCGAGTGCACCGAAGTGGGCATGTATCTTGCCATGGCGAGAGTCGCATTCCGCGAGGGCTATCCCGAAATAGGCTTGTATTGGGAAAAAGCGGCTTACGAAGAGGCAGAACACGCCGCAAAATTCGCCGAACTTCTCGGTGAAGTCGTTACTCCGTCCACCAAGGAGAATCTCCGCCTCCGCGTTGCCGCCGAAAACGGCGCGACAATGGGCAAGACCGACCTCGCTAAACGCGCAAAGGAACTCGGACTTGACGCTATCCACGACACCGTTCACGAAATGGCTCGCGACGAGGCCCGTCACGGCAAGGCGTTCGAGGGCTTGCTCAACAGGTACTTCGGCAAATAAGATCGACTGAATGTTATAGTAAATTCCAAAGATCCGGGCAAAGACGTTCGGATCTTTCTTTACGGCATTTTGTTCCTCGATTTTCTTGACAATGCGCGTTGTATGGTATATAATAATGTTCAACTAAACCAAAAAAGGAGATAAAAATGGACATTCTTGAAAAATTGCAAAATATAGTCAGCGAATACAGAGGAGAAAAGATCGAACTTAAACCCGAAACAACTTTTGACGATCTCGGATTCGATTCCCTTGATAAGGTGGAACTTTTGATGAAACTCGAAGATGAATTCGCTTTTCAATTTCCCGATGATGTCCAGGTCAGCGGCGTTCGGGAACTTGTGGATATAATCAACCAACACGTCAAATAGAATTGTTTAATACAAGCGAGGCAACCTTGTTCACAAGGGTTTGCGAGCGCGTAGATGTGCAAAATAGCCCCACAAAATCTATGATTTTGTAGTTTTTAATGTTATAATAGAACTGTATATTATATAGAATAGAACAGTATATTGTTATACTATATAGAAATAATATTGGAGCCCTCTCCGCGTCGGGTAGAGGGCTTTTGTGTAATTCAACCGAATGAAAGCCTTTATGAAAGCCCTTTCCCTTATACATGAGGGAGAGGGTGACGACGAAGTCGTCGGGGGAAGGTGTGAAAATAAAGTAAATTGCTCCCTCACCACTTTCGGACGCAGAAAAAAATAATAGCAAATAAGACTTGCAAAAACAAAAGAAAAGTAGTAGAATAAAATAGAGATGAGAAAATTATACAACAGCAAGAACAAAGTGATAGCAAGAAGATTGCGTAAGAACATGACCAAAGAAGAGCGACATTTATGGTACGATTATTTACGCCGCGCGCCGCAAAATTTTGTCAGGCAAAGAGCGATAGGAGAATACATAGTAGACTTTTATTGTGGCGCGGCAAAAATAGTGATCGAAGTAGACGGCAGCCAGCATTATGAAGAAAAAGGCGTGGAAAAAGATAAAGAACGAGATGAATATCTAAGCGAATTGGGAATTAGGGTAATAAGATATACAAATTCTGAAATAAATTTGCAATTCGAAGCTGTATGCGACGATATAAAGAATAAAATAGAAGAAAGAATGGAATTGTAAAACATTAAGGAAAGCTTTACAAAATTCCATAATGTAGCAATGTCACGCTTCCTTGCCAACCATAAAGAAAGCCGCTCTCTTATAAGATACGGCATTGAACTTAAAAACGGCAAAAGCCGACCGAATGAAAGCCCTCTCCCTTATACATGAGGGAGAGGGTGGCAGCGAAGCTGACGGGTGAAGGTGACGGCGTAAGCCGCTTGTAAAAAATAATGCTCCTTCACCACCGCCTCACGGCGGAGCCTCTTCCTCGGCGAGGACTAGGCCTTTCTTAAAGGTAGCAATGTCACGCTTCCTTGCCAACCATAAAGAAAGCCGCTCTCTTATAAGATACGGCATTGAACTTAAAAACGG
>CANQFK010000043.1 GCA_947598585.1 uncultured Clostridia bacterium | reverse complement strand
ATACGTCCTTGACTTCACCCGCAAGCACGCCCGCCTGTATAGCCGCGCCCACCGCAACGCATTCGTCGGGGTTGATGCCCTTGAACGGCTCTTTGCCCGAAACCTTACGCACCGCGTCTACGACTGCGGGGATACGGGTGGAACCGCCGACCAAAATAACCTTGCCGATATCGTTGGTCGTAAGTTTGGCGTCGCTCATTGCGCGCTCGCAAAGTTTTATGGTCTTATCAACGAGCGAAGATGTGAGCGAATCGAACTTGCCTCTCGTCATTTCGTATTCGAGATGAAGAGGCCCGTTGGGCGAATTGGCGATGAAAGGCAGGCTTATGGTCGTCTTTTGGAGCGAAGAAAGCTCTATCTTTGCCTTTTCGGCTACGTCTTTAAGCCTTTGCATAGCCATTCTGTCCTTGCTGAGGTCCACGCCGTTGTCTTTTTTGAACTGCTCGATAAGATAATCCATTATCTTTTGGTCGAAGTCGTCGCCGCCAAGACGGTTATCGCCCGCGGTAGCAAGAACTTCGAACACGCCGTCGCCTATTTCGAGCACCGAAATATCGAACGTGCCGCCGCCGAGGTCGTAAATGAATACCTTTTGATTTGCATTCTGTCCCTTGTCAAGACCGTATGCAAGCGCCGCAGCCGTCGGCTCGTTTATTATTCTCTTGACGTCGAGTCCTGCGATCTTGCCCGCGTCCTTGGTCGCCTGACGTTGAGAGTCGGTGAAGTATGCGGGAACGGTGATTACCGCTTCGGTGACCTTTTCGCCGAGATACGCTTCCGCGTCCTGTTTGAGCTTTGTAAGGATCATTGCCGAGATCTCTTGCGGCGAATACTGTTTATCATCTATTCGGACCTTATGATCGGTGCCCATTTCTCTCTTTATGGACGAAACGGTCCTGTCGGCATTGGCGATCGCCTGACGCTTTGCCACGCTGCCCACAAGTCGTTCGCCGTCCTTGGCGAATCCGACTACCGACGGAGTCGTTCTGCTGCCCTCGGAGTTGGGAATGACGACGGGATCGCCGCCTTCCAAAACCGCTACGCACGAATTGGTCGTACCCAAGTCAATACCTATAATTTTACTCATTTTATTTATCCTCCACTATTTTTTCTTTATTTATTTTCCGACTATGACGACGGCGTGCCTAAGTATGCGATCGCCTATCATATAGCCTTGTTGGTAAATTTTTACGACTTTGCCCTTGTTTTCCTCGCCTGCCTCCTCTTCGGATATCGCATTGCACAGATTAGGATCGAAGGGAAGTCCGAGCGCCTCTATGCGGGTTACGTTGAAGCCGGCTAAAAGATCTCCGAGTTGACGATCGATGATATTAAGACCGTTCAAAGTGTTTTGGTCCTTTATCATTGCTTTCGCCTGCTCTATCGCGTCGATGACGGGCAAGATCTTTTCGAGCACGTCCACCGCGCCGTCCGTACGCACACGCTTGTTTGTTTCGTTCGTGCGGCGACGATAATTATCGAATTCGGCTTGCAGCCTTTGCGCCTGAACGGTCATTTCGTCCGCTTTGGCTTTTTGCTTTTCGGCTTCCACCTTGGCTTCGGCGAGGGACGCGGCAAGTTCGTCCGCTTCCTTTTGCATTGCGTCGAAGTCGTCTTTGAACATTCTGACCGTTTCGGGTTCGACTGTTTTTTCTTCCGTTGCGGTCTGTCCGTCAGTCTTTTTCTTTGTCATATATATCTCCTGTTATTTTATCCTAAATCATATCGTCGTCGTTTTCGTCCGACCTGTCGAACGCGCCGATAGCTTTTCCTATGCAATCGAGGACGGAGATCACCTTGCCATAGTCCATGCGCATGGGACCTATAACGCCCGCGCTGCCTACGCCCGCGTCGCCGAGGTCGATAGTCGCCGTCACGATAGCGCAGTCGGGCATGCTCTCCTCTTCGCCTATCTTGACGCTGAGCTCCATGTTGCCGCTTTTTAGCACGGGATAGAGTTTTTCCTTGCTGTCGAGGACCGCAAGCATTGCCTTTGCCTTTTCGAGGTCGTTGAATTCGGGCTGTTCGAGTATCTTGCTCGACCCCTCGACGGTGATATCCGAATCGTTCGCCTCATAGCTTTTGAGAATGGCGATTATCGCGTCGAAGATACGTTTGTATTCGCGGTGAACTTCCTTGACCACCTTGCCCGACGTGACTTGCGATATCCTCTTGCCCGAAAAGATCGAGGTGGCGAACTTGCTCGCCGAATCGAAGTATTCGTCTTCGAGTTCCTCGGCAACGTTTGCCGTCGTATCCTTTATGATGCTTCGGTCGGTAACGATAATGAACAGCGCCGTGGTGGGCATGATCTTGACTATCTTTATATTGGTTATGACGTCATCACGAATGTCATCCATATACGCCACGGACGTAAGGTTGGTTATTTCGCTTATCACCTTGGCAGTGCTTTTTACCATATCGTCTATGTCGCGCATTTTGCGATTGAAATATTTTTTTACGACGCCTATCTCGCTCTTTGTGAGTTTGCGCTTGTGCATGAGTTTATCCACATACAATCTGTACGCGTCAGCCGTGGGCACCCTGCCCGACGATACATGCGGCTGCGTGAGATATCCCATATCCTCCAACGACGCAAGTTCGTTGCGAATGGTCGCGCCCGAAAGTTCGGGCAAATATTTATCTCTTATCTCCGAACTCGAAATGGGTTCGCAGCTTTCGATATAACTGTCCACGACCGCTTTCAGGATACGTTCCTTTCTGTCCGACAAAGCCATTTGTCCGCCTCCGTTATTAGCAATATCTCTCATCGACCGTTAGCACTCCAAGACCGCCGTCTGTTAGCACTCTCAATCTCTGATTGCTAAAATATGATAACACCGAAATTTACCTTTGTCAAGCGTTTTTGGGAAATTTTTCAAAAAATTTTTTTCGGACGAAAAAAGCGCTCGCTTTTATAAGCGTGCGCCCCTCCAAGGCAAAGCAATAGCCTTATTTAATTATATAATAATACAACGGAAAAATGTTATAAAAGTCCATAAAAACAAGCCGCTTTTTACATAAGATCGCATATTATGTCATTCATAATATAGAAAGCGTGGTCGTTCAGCCGCAAAAAACCTTTCTCGTTTATCAAAAATCCCTGCCTTATATATTCCGTGATCTTTCTGTTTTTTTCGGCGAGAAGATCGACCCCGTACCCGCGCAAACGGTCAAGATCTATGCCCTTTGCGGTACGAAGAGCGAGCATTATATACTCGCTTGCCGCGTCGCTGTCCTCGACGAAACGGTCGCAATTCCCCAGAATGTACTTATCAATATTGTCGTCGTTTGCTATTCGCTTGCCGCCGAGGAGCGAATGAGCGGAGATGCCGAATCCGTAATATTCGGTCAGATCCCAATACGAGCTATTGTGCCGACTGTACATATCGTTCTTGCAAAAGTTGCTTACTTCATAGCGCTCATATCCGTGGCTTATCAAGTATTCGTACGCCATATCGTACAGGTCCGCCTCGAAGTCGTCGTCGACCGCAAAACCCGATTCGTACAAAGGCGTGCCCTCCTCCACTTTGAGCGCGTACAGGGAGATGTGCGGAGCGTCCGACAACGTAGCGAGCGAAAGCGAAGAAAGCAAGTCCTCTTTCGTCTGAGCGGGAAGTCCGAGCATAAGATCTATGCTCTTGTTCTTTATGGGCGCGAGAAGTTCCCAGGCGCGCAAAAAGCCCGCTCTGTCATGAGGGCGGCATATCCTTTTGAGCAATTCGTCATTGTCGGTTTGAAGTCCCACGCTCACCCTATTGACGTCGGCGGACAAGATCTCCGCCACAAAGTCGTCGGTAACGGAGTCGGGATTGCATTCGACGGTTATCTCGGCGTCCGCTCTCACGCGCGCCTTGGAACGCACGGCGGACAAAATATCGCTTATCGCGCCGCGATACAAGACCGAGGGAGTTCCGCCCCCCAAATATATGGTCGAAATATCGTCGCCGCAGACCAATCGATCGTCTATTTCCCTTTTGAGCGCGTCCACATAAAGTCGCATTTTGTCATGCGGCATGCCCGAAACAAAGGAACAATACGAACATCGTCTTGCGCAGAACGGTATGTGAATATATATCCCTCTCATTATTTATCGTCGAGTTTGAGCACCGACATAAACGCCTCGCTGGGAACTTGCACGCTTCCCACCTGACGCATACGCTTTTTGCCCTCTTTCTGTTTTTCGAGCAGCTTCTTTTTGCGCGAAATATCGCCTCCGTAACACTTGGCAAGGACGTCCTTGCGGAGCGCCTTTACCGTTTCGCGCGCAATGACCTTGTTGCCTATCGACGCCTGAATGGGGATCTCGAACATCTGGCGCGGGATAACGTCCTTTAACTTTTCGGCAAGCGAACGACCGCGCACATACGCCTTTTCCCTGTGGACGATTATACTCAACGCGTCGCAGACCTCGTTATTGAGCAAAATGTCGAGTTTGACAAGATCGCTTTCGCGATAGCCGCTTATTTCGTAATCGAGGCTGGCATAACCGCGCGAACGGCTTTTGAGCGAATCGAAAAAGTCGTAAACTATTTCGTTGAGGGGAATAATATATCTGAGTTTTACTCTCGTCTTGTCGAGATAAACCATGTCCTTGTATTCGCCGCGTTTGTCCTGACAAAGTTCCATTATGGAGCCTATATATTCGGGCGGCGTGTAAATATCCGCCGAAACGATCGGTTCTTCGATATGATCTATCTCCTGCATGGTCGGCAAATTGCTCGGATTGGTGACGGTCACGACCTCTCCGTTGGTCTTGTACACCTTGTAATTCACGCTCGGCGCGGTGGTGATAAGGTCGAGATTGAATTCGCGTTCCAGCCTCTCCTCTATGATCTCCATATGGAGCAGCCCCAAAAAGCCGCATCTGAATCCGAATCCGAGCGCGGCTGAATTTTCCTGCTCGAAAAACAGAGCCGCGTCATTGAGTTTAAGGCGTTCGAGCGCGTCCCTTAAATCGTTGTATTTTGAGCCGTCTGCGGGGAAAATGCCGCAATAGACGACGGGCAACACCTTTTTATACCCGGGACAAGGTTCCGCACACGGATCCTCGGCGAAAGTTATCGTATCGCCCGGCGCGGTTTCGGACACGTTCTTTATGCTGGCGCACACATAACCGACGTCGCCCACTCTGAGTTCGTCCGTCGGCGTCGCCTTGGGAGAAAAGATCCCGACTTCGGTCACGTCGTAAGCCATACCCGTCGCCATCATCATGATCTTGTCGCCCACCTTGACCTTGCCGTCCTTTATTCGGACAAGGCAAACGGCGCCCTTGTAATTATCGTAATAAGAGTCGAAAATAAGGGCTTTGAGCGGAGCGTTTTCATCGCCCTTGGGCGACGGGAAAAAATCTATTATCTTTTGGAGCACTTCGCCGATATTTATACCGTCCTTTGCGCTGATAAGCGGCGCGTCCTCGGCGGAAAGCCCTATCACGTCCTCCACTTCCTTTTTTACGCCCTCGGGATCGGCGGACGGAAGATCTATCTTGTTTATAACGGGCAAAACGGTAAGATCGTTGTCTATCGCGAGATAGACGTTGGCGAGGGTCTGAGCTT
Source organism: uncultured Clostridia bacterium (assembly GCA_947598585.1). Taxonomy (GTDB): domain Bacteria; phylum Bacillota; class Clostridia; order Christensenellales; family Pumilibacteraceae; genus CAG-552. Next base: position 1,443 of record CANQFK010000043.1, on the reverse strand, counting down.
CCACTCCCTGCGTGGCGTCCACCACGAGCAGCGCGCCCTCGCAGGCGGCAAGCGAACGGCTGACTTCGTAATTGAAGTCAACGTGCCCGGGAGTATCGATAAGGTTGAGTTCGTATTCATCGCCGTTATGGTCGTACTTCATTCTTACGGGCGTGAGCTTAATGGTAATGCCGCGTTCGCGTTCGATGTCCATGCTGTCGAGCAATTGATCGGTCATATCGCGATGAGCCACCGTACCCGTATATTCCATAAGGCGATCGGCAAGCGTGGACTTCCCGTGATCGATATGGGCTATGATACAAAAATTTCTTATCCTGTCAAGTCTGTTCATAAATTCTTTTCCGTTTTGTGGGCGCGCTCGCCTTGTCAAACTCCCGTGATAAAGGACGACGCACCCGTTTCAGCAGTCTGCTTTGCATATATTATAGCTTATCCTCGCCCAAATAGCAAATAATTTGCAATAAACGGGCAAAAAGAAATAAATTTAATTGTTTTATCCGAAAATTTATGATATACTAACTATATTCGGAACTGACGAATTTAGGAGAAAAGTATGAAAGGACAATGGTTACTCAAAAAACCTATCGCGCACAGAGGATTGCACACCGAATCCCTGCCCGAAAATTCCATGGGAGCCTTTAAGAATGCGATCGAGCACGGCTACCCTATCGAGTTGGACGTGCGCCTTACCGACGACAACGTGGTGGTGGTATTTCATGATGATAAACTCGGACGTATGACAGGCAAGGACGGTTATATAAGCAAGATAAGCAGCAGCTCTTTGGAAAACTACAAACTTCTCGACGCGGAGGGCAAACCTACGGAATTCACCATACCGACATTCGAGGAAGTTCTTGCCTTTATAAACGGTTCGGTCCCCATTCTCATAGAGATAAAGAATTTCGATTCCGTCGGACTGCTCGAAAAAAAGACCGCGTCTATATTGAGCGGTTACACGGGACAATTTGCCGTTCAATCGTTCAATCCGTACAGTATCAAATACTTTAAGGACAATATGCCCGACGTTCCCCGCGGGATCCTCTCCTGCTTCTTCACCAAGGAAATAATCAAAAACGCCGTAAAACGCCATATCCTTAAAACCATGAAGCTGAATAAAATAGCCAAGCCCGACTTTATCTCTTATTATGTGGAAAATTTGCCCAATCGCTATGTGACAAGGTCGGGGCTCCCCGTTCTTGCCTGGACGGTAAGAAGTAACGAAATGATACAGAATCTTCACGGCGCGGCGAATAATATCATCTTTGAAAAATTCATTCCCGACGAAACGATAATGTAATATATTCGCTCGCCATTGCGGTAAATAATTTTTATACATATGAAATGTGAAGGAGTAAATAAAACACTTAAATTACCCACCTTCACCTGTCATTCGCTAACGCTCATGCCACCCTCTCCCTCATGTATAAGGGAGAGGGCTTTTTT
>CANQFK010000042.1 GCA_947598585.1 uncultured Clostridia bacterium | reverse complement strand
TGGCGCGCCATGAGGAGTTCGAATCCCCAACCTTTGGTTCCGTAGACCAACGCTCTATCCAGTTGAGCTAATGGCGCCTAAGGGCGCATATCAAGCAATAATAAGTTTTGCTTGTTACAGCCTAATAATTATAGTAGAATAAAAATAAAAAGTCAAACATTTAACGGCAATTTGGAATAAAAATATTTATAAAATCAGTTGAAAAAAAATCGATATAGTGATATACTATAATTACAATAGGTTAATATCGTATTTTGGAGATTGATAATGAAAGCTTGGAGATTGAATGCACCCAATACACTTGAATTGACGGACATGGAAAGTCAACCCGTAGGTGACGACTGCGTAAAGATCAAACTCAAATACAGCGCCGTAAGCGAATCGGATATAATGCTGTATAGCGGAAAGATCCCGATCGATGCGCCTCTTGTGCTGGGCAGGCAGGGAATAGGCATGGTCACCGAAGTGGGAAAGAACGTCAAGAACGTTTCTCGCGGCGACATAGTGGCGATAAGGCCGTTTTCGGCGTGCGGATGCTGTCAGATGTGCGCGAGCGGAAGAATGAGCGATTGCGACAATCTGGCTGTTTACGGCCAGAGCGCGGACGGTTTTTTGCGTGATTTTGCGGTGGTCAATGCCAACGATATATACAAATTGCCCGACAGGCTGGACAAAAAGAGCGCTCTTTTGCTCGAACACGTCGATATGGCCATTTCGGCGATAAACGCATTGAAACTCGAACGAGGAGAGCATATTCTCATCAACGGAGCGTCGTATCTCGGCATTATTTTGGCGCAGCTTGCGTTGAGTTATCAAGCGGTGCCTATCGTGGTGGACATAGACAAGGAAAGGCTTGCGGTCGCCGAAAAGTATGTATATTATGTGCTCGACTTCTCCGAAGTAGACGTGCGTAAGCGCGTGATGACGATAACGGGCGGCAGAATGAGCGAAACGGTCGTTCATATACCGCAATGCGGGCTCCCGCTCAACCAAGCGCTGTTGCTTGCCGCACGAAACGGTCGCGTGGCGATCACGGGCTGGGAAAATACCGCAGAATTGAGCGGCATAAACGTAGAGCCCATACTCAATCGACAACTTACGGTAACGGGCATAAACGGCAGCAACAACAACTTCCCGTCTGCTATAAATATGCTCGTCAATAAGACGGTGCAAGTGGATTTCGACAAAATGCCCGAGGTCAACTTCGCAAACGTCGATCAGGTTTTCAAGAGTTATAACGGCACGGGGCATAAATTTATTTTGAGCAGGATAGTAATGGATTAAATGAGAAAACTTGCCGAATGGATAGTAAAATATCGATTTGTATTTGCCATTGCGTTTGCGGCATTGGCAATAGCGGGTATATACACAAGCACGCTCGTAAAGCAAAATTACGACATGACCGAATATCTTCCGAGCGACACGGACACGAGCCGCGGTCTTGCGGTAATGAACGGTGAGTTCGGGGCGAATAACAACGTTTTGCTCATGCTCGACATAAACGAAGGCGAGGTCGACGATATGAAAACTCGCCTCGGCGCGATAGACGGCGTTACGCTTGTGACCGTCGATTCGTATCGTGACGGTAAGGCTTTATATTTGTTGACGCTTGGCGGCGATGAATATTCGAGCGAGGCAAAGGCGACTTTAAACGCGATACGCGAATTTCTCGGATCCGAAAATTATGCCCTTAGCGGCGGATTGGTGTCGAGCAGCGGACTTGAACATAAACTCAAAATCGAAATTCCGATAATAATGATAGTAGCTGTCGTTATTATTTTTTGCGTATTGCTTCTCACTTCCCATTCTTGGCTCGAACCTGTTGTGTTCGCGATCGTGTTGCTTTGCGCCGTGCTTATCAACATGGGCAGCAACATAATTTTCGGTGAGATAAGCTATATTACTTTTGCCGTTTCGGCGATATTGCAGATCGCGCTCGCCATGGACTATTCTATAATACTGTTGCACGGCTTCACGGCTCGAAAAAACAAGGGGATGAGCAAGGAAGAAGCGCTGATAGACGCGCTCGAATACAATATGCGTCCCATTTCTTCGAGCGGACTAACGACGATAGCCGGTCTTATCTCGTTGCTTTTCATGACCTTTACGATAGGCTTCGATATAGGGATAGTGCTTGCTAAAGGCATACTCATAAGCCTGCTCAGCGTATTTTTGCTTATGCCGTCGCTTATTCTCATATTCAGTAAGGCGCTCGACAAGACCGCTCATAAGCCTATCCCGCTCGGAGGCGGAAAGATCGCAGGTTTTTCGATATCGGGCAGAAAAGTCATAACGGTGATAATGGCTGCGGTCATAGTCGCGGCATGTATCTTGCAGTTCGGCAACACTTACACTTTCACGGGCTGGGACGAATCCGTCGGGCAGCAGGCGATCATCGACAACTTCGGATACGTCAATCAAGCGGTGGTCATTATAGACAAAGAGCGCGCGTATGACCGCGAGGTTCAGGAAAAATTCGAAAATTCCCTCAAAGAACTGAAAAACGACGACGGAGATCCCGCTCTCAAAAGCGTCAATGCCTGGGCGACGCTTTCGCTCGATTACGATATGCTAAAAGGCAACCTGAATGTGGACATGGGGTCGATAAAACCTGTTGTTTCCGAACTTTTCGGCGGCACGAAAGTGGGCGATATAGAGCGTGCTTTTTCCGAACTTGACGGCAATATATACGCGCTTAAAATTTCGCGGCGCGCTCTTTCGTTACTGATCAAGGGAATAGACGGCTCCATGTTGGATTCCGTTTATGAAACGTTGAGCCAAAACGGGGAAATGACAGTACAAAGCGCGCTCAACAATTTCAATAGGCTGGGGATAATGGTACAGGCAGCCGTTCCGACCGAGATAAAGCGCGCGATTTCCATTCTCAAAGACAATAAAGAGGAGGTAAACGACGCGCTGAGCGGACTATTGCCCCCTGTATTGGAGTCGTTGGAACAAAAATACGGAGCGGAACAGGATCTGTTCGACATCGAATTCGACTTCGGCGGACTGTATGAGCAAATATGCGAAGCCGTTTTCGGCACGAATAAGATCGTCGTTTCCAAACTTGACGAAATGCTGTCGGCAGCCGACGGCAAAATTACGGACATAGCCGTCACGAAAGAAATGATAAGGCTTTTTGCACATACAGGTATGCAAAACGAGCAGATAGATAGGCTGCTGTCGTCGATCTCCGACGGCGGCGAAGTCGCTTTGAGCGAGTTTGCCGAATATGTCTGCGAGCACAGGAATGCCGACGTTATAACCGCGTCGTTTGACGGGAAGGCGATAGGCGTCATGACGCTTTTGCACCTATTTGGAGATACGTTGTCGGACGCACTTGGCGACAAGCTGACGGGCTTGCTTGCCACCTTAAAGAGCAATTTCATAGGGAGTGGACACGGCAGGATAATTCTTTTGATGGATCTGCCGCAGGACGGCGAAGCGACTTTTGCGAGCATAGAGGCGATAAAGAGCGCGGCGACCGAATGTTTCGGCGAAAATGATCTTGCGGGATCAAGCATGACCGTAAAGGATATTTCGGACGCCTTTTCGAGCGATCTGCTCAAAATCAATCTGGTGACGATCATTTCCATTTTCCTTATAATAGCCGTGCTGTTCCGATCGATCACGCTGCCCGTCATTCTCGTTTTCGTGATACAGGGCGCTATCTGGATAACCATGGCTCTTTATGCTATAACGGGCACGCCGATATTCTTCATGTCATATATAATATGTCTTTGCATACAGATGGGCGCGACGATAGACTATGGGATACTTATATCGAGCAACTATCGCCACAACCGCGCCTCCATGGAAAAGAGAGAGGCGATAATCGAGGCGGTGCGATCGGCTATGCCCACGATATTTACTTCGGGGCTGATACTCATAGCGGCGGGATTTATAATAGGGTTCATTTCGACCGTAATGCCCATTTATTCGATAGGCATAATGCTTGGTATAGGCACGATAATTTCCATTTTGCTCATACTGTTTCTTTTGCCGGCGGTCCTGTATATTTTCGACAAAGCCATTTTCAAAACCACCTGGGACGGCATCAAAAACACGGAAAAGGCGTAAAGTCGGAGCGAAGTTCTCGTTAAAAAAACTTTCCGATCTTTTTGCAAAAATACGTTCTTATTCGACAAACTAGTTCATATAAATTGAATATGAAAAAGTTTGGATTATTTATTTTGTTATCGTTATTGTTGACCACCATCTTCTTTCTTTCCGCTTGCTCAAACGGATTTAAGAAGTACACAAAAAGCGTTTCCGAATATCGCGACGACGTCTTTGAGGGCGCGGACGCCGATTTTTCGGTGGAGGCCATGAGCGGCTATCGCGAATCTCCGTTCGAAATTGACGGACGTTCGGGTGAAAAGATGGATTTTTGTCTTGTTACGATATCGCCGCGCGAATTCGATCCGCTTGCGACTTATCACTACAAAGTCAAGCTGGGCGAAGTGGAGTACGAGGGCGATTGCGTCAAGCATCCATTCGAGAACACCTATTCGTTCGAGGTCGCGGCGCGTTGCGTCGACCCGACCTTTAACGTCGAGATAAACGGCAAGAGCGTCGAATTGAGATCCGTAAAGAGCGAATTGTTCATAACGCCCGAAAAAGCGTTCGAAATTGCGCTGAAACGTCTTGGCGACAACGATATAATAAAGAAAAAAGATCATGAAATATATATAAGGCTCATAAAAAATCCCGTAAACAGTTCGGGCGGATATTTTTGGTACGTTGCGTTCGTGGACGAAGAGCAGGCGACTTGCGCCGTTCTCATTCAGCCCGAAACTATGGAGATAACGGCTGTTCGAGAATAAAAAATTTGTCAAAAAACGCATAAATGCCTTAAAACATTTTGACCTTATCGAACTTTTGTGGTATAATACAAAATAATTCGATGATCGGAGAGGAGAAATGGAACAGGCGTCTACCGGAAAAATTATATTAAAGACCGCGATCATAACTACGCTTGCGTTGGCGCTTGCGTGCGTGTTGGTTGCGGTTTTTGTTTTCTTCTGTTTCCCTTATCAAGGCTACAAATTCACGAATGACCTCGGCATGAAAAAGAGCGCGCTGTTCTTTGCCGAAAAGTATGCGGACGACGACAATTTGGACGGATTTGTCTATTGCGTCGAACTCGATAAGCAACTTATCGCAAAGACGAACGATCTCGTTTACGATCAAAAAATGCTCTCGCATACCGAAAGATTTTTTGCGGTGGGGAGCCTCGGAGAGGAATTTTTCAAAACGGTAGACGAATATTATATCGCCAATTCTCCGCGACAGGCTCATGTCGGGCTGTACAGCTACGAGGAATATCTTGTGACCAACAATTATGTGTCGAGGGTAAGGCTGAATGAGGCAAGCGAAATGATTTTCCGCGGCAAGCCTACCAAACTCGACGAAATAGCCGCCACGGAAGATATCACAAATTCGGAACTTGCTATCGTGTATTCGGCGATATCGGCGGCGCTTTCGCAACGGGGCGAAAACGGCTTTGAGATCATGATATCCGATGACGAGCCTACCGATTTTTGCAATTGGATCGAGAGCACCGTTCCGAAATTCATAGGCGAACTTGCCGATTTCAGAGAAGATACGCTCAAAGAACTGTTTTTTATGAACAAGGCTATCGGGCTCATCAACGGTATGATAGATCTTCTCGACGATTCGGACAAGTCCTCGGACGAATGGAACGCTTATTTTTCGATAACGGGCGATATTCCGCTTACCAAGGAATATGCGCGTTTATATATGCAATATATAAATCAATAAAGCCAACAAAATAAGGAGAGATATATATGAATGACAAAATCATATGCCACGGTTTGACATTCGACGACGTTCTGCTTATACCGGGCGAGTCGCATGTTTTGCCCAAAGATGTCGACTTGTCTACCAAACTTTCGGAAGACATAAAACTCAACATTCCTCTTGTGAGCGCCGCAATGGACACGGTTACCGAATACAACCTTGCGATAGCAATGGCGCGAGAGGGCGGAATAGGTATTATCCATAAAAACATGAGCATCGACGCTCAGGCAGAGCAAGTCGATAAGGTAAAGCGCAGCGAACACGGCGTAATTTCCGATCCGTTTTATATCGAGCCGGACAAGCTGGTATACGAAGCGTTACAGCTTATGAGCAAATACAAGATAAGCGGCGTTCCCGTTGTGGAAAACAACAAACTCGTGGGAATACTCACCAATCGCGATCTGAGGTTCGAAACGAATTTCAACCAGCCCGTTCGCAACGTCATGACAAAAAAGGGACTTGTGACCGCTCCTGTCGGCACGACGCTCGACGAAGCGAAGAAGATCCTCGGCAAGCATCGCATCGAAAAACTCCCGCTCGTTGATGAGAATTTCATGTTGAAGGGACTTATAACGATAAAGGATATCGAAAAGGCAATAAAATATCCCAATTCCGCCAAGGACAAAAAGGGCAGATTGCTTGTAGGTGCTGCGGTCGGCGCGGGCAAGGACGTAATGGACAGAGCCGCCGCGCTCGTTGAAGTGGGCGTAGACTGTTTGGTGGTCGATACCGCGCATGGTCACAATATAGGAGTGCTCAACACGGTGGAGAAAGTTCGTGAGAAATTCCCGAACATTACGCTTATAGCGGGCAACGTTGCAACGTATGAGGCGACCGAAGCGCTTTATAAACGCGGTGCGGACGTCGTTAAGGTGGGCATAGGCCCCGGCTCCATATGCACAACGAGAGTGGTAGCGGGCATAGGAGTTCCTCAGGTGACCGCAATAATGAATTGTTCCGAGGCAGCCGACAAATACGGCAAGACAATAATCGCCGACGGCGGTATTAAATACAGCGGCGACATAACCAAGGCGATAGGCAGCGGCGCGCATTGCGTGATGATAGGTTCGCTCTTTGCGGGTACTACCGAAAGCCCGGGAGAACTCGAAATTTACCAAGGCAGAAGTTTTAAAACTTATCGCGGCATGGGCTCGCTCGGAGCAATGGCGCTCGGCAGCAAGGACAGATACTTCCAGGACGACGCGCGCAAACTTGTACCCGAGGGAGTGGAGGGCAGAG
>CANQFK010000041.1 GCA_947598585.1 uncultured Clostridia bacterium | reverse complement strand
TCACCACCTCGTTGCAACGGACGCTTTTGGGACTGTTTTTTTCGCTATGCTCAAAACGAGTCCTTTTCGCTTGTTGCTCCTCTCCCCAAAAAATGCAAGCATTTTCGGGGACCCTTATAGGAGCCTCTTCCTCGAAGTGGAAACAATCCCCTCAGGCGCTTCGCGCCAGCTCCCCTTGCTAAGTGGCGCCTGTCATATGGTTGTATCGTAATTGATAAAATTAGCCTATCATATAGTGCTGTTTTTGCTCTATGGAGAGCACACAAGAAATGTCGTCGTTATGTTTGAAGGAGCGCCTTTGGGTGAAGTGACAGCGACGTTGCTATTACTAAGGAGTGCCTATCATATGGCAGTTATCATACTTGCTAAGTGGCGCCTGCCATATTACGCACAAGGAAAGTGACGGTTTTATAAAAGTTTCGATAACAAAATAAAAAACAAGCTATTCGCTTGCAATTTCCTTATAAGTTTGTTATAATGAACAAAACATATAAATTTTTATATAGGAAGGAAACATGCGCGTAATTGATCTTGTAAAAACCTACAAAACGAAAAGCGGATCCGTGCAGGCACTGAAAGGCGTGAGTTTCGATTTGCCCGACAACGGCATGGTGTTTATCCTCGGAAGATCGGGTTGCGGCAAAAGCACTCTTTTGAATGTGCTTTCCGGTCTTGACAACTTCGACGACGGCGATGTAATAGTCGACGGAAAAAGTTTGAAAGACCTGTCGTTTTCCGAACTCGACGATTACCGCAATTCCATATGCGGGTTTGTTTTTCAGGAATACAATCTTATTCCCGAACTCGACGTCTTTGACAACATAGCTTTGGCACTCGAACTAAGAGGAGAAAAGGAAGTCGCAAAAAAAGTGAGCGAGGCTCTTGAAAAGGTCGGGCTCGGCGGATACGAAAAGCGCAAGATCTCCACTCTTTCGGGCGGACAGAAACAGCGCATAGCGATAGCGCGAAGTATAATAAAAGATCCTCGGATAATATTTGCGGACGAGCCGAGCGGAGCGTTAGACAGCGATACGGGAGCAAGCATATTCGAATTGTTGAAAGAGCTTTCAAAAGACAGGCTCGTACTCGTTGTGTCGCATGACAGAGAGTCCGCGAACAAGTACGGCGATCGGATAATAGAACTCAGCGACGGCAAAATGATCGGCGATACATTCGGCGACTTCGAGGATAAAGACAAAGAACCGTTTTTGAATACAAAAAAACATAAACTGCCATTAAGATCGGCAATCGGGATCGGCTGTTCTAATTTCAAAATGCACCCGTTCCGTCTGATTGCCACGATCCTATTGGCAGTTTTTTCTTTTACTTTGTTCGGAATATCATTGGCATACGATTCGCTTGACGGCGTAAATCAATTGGCGGACGCCATTTATGAAAGCGATACACAATACATAGCCATATCCAAACACAGATCCACCCTATATGACGATGACGTCGGATTGACAGATCTCATTACAAAGACATACACCATTGATTTCGCCAACTTTAAACAATCGGATATCGATTTTTTGCAAAGTTATTCTGCCGAAAAGTCAATGTTTACATATATGTTTTTATCGGGGATAGGACGCTCTTATGTACCCGACACATACGCATATACGTCGTTTGTCGAAAAAGCAGAAGAACATATAACTTATCAAACAAGCGGATATATATCCATAACCGAAGAAGAATGTCAAAAACTCGGATTCGAAATTATAGGCAGACTTCCGATAACGGATAATGAAGCCGCGATCTCCGAATGTCAATTCAATCAGTTTAAATATTTTAACTTCATAAACGAAAATGACGAACTCATCACCGTACAAACTCCGGAAGATATTTTGGGGACTTACGATCCTGTCACTAAACTTACGATAACCGGCGTTGTTATAACGAGTTGCGACAACGAATGCAGTAAAACGCATCATCCGAACAATGGCGATGAAAATTCACCTATCATAACGCCTACAACTCATCCCGAATTTTTTCCTATGGACAATAAATACATTTTTCATGATAAAACGTTCGTAACGGAAAATTATATTCTTTCAAATCAGGAAATTTTCAATAATAACGAATATAACAATAATGAACAAAAAAAGTTCATTATTGTGCCGTTGCCGAAAAACAAGCAAAATTTTATAAATCTGACGAGATATATTGTAAAAAACAACGGCTATCACAGCGCAAAAGAATTCTATGAGATAGAAAATCCTCTCGGCAAATATTATTTCGAAGTACTGCTTATTTCTCATCCTTTATCAATGATCTTTATGTATTTGGGCATAGTATTCTTTATATTTTCGGTGATACTACTACTCAACTTTATCACCTCTTCCATAAGAGGACAAATGAAAGAAATCGGGATCATTTCCGCACTCGGCGGAAATTTCAAAAATATCTATACCATATACACCTTGAACTCGCTCATTGTCTGCGGGATCATTTACATTCTCTCTACTACTGCGGTAGGCGTTATCATAGCGCTGCTAAACGCCTCGGGCAAGGCTCTGCTGTGGTTAAATGTTGTGGGCGCCCCGTTTTCGATATTAAGTCTGAATTTCACAACGATAATATCCATGCTGATCATAGCGGTCGCTACCGCCGTACTCGGTACGATCATATCTCTGCGAAAAATGCGCAGGCTATCTCCCGCAGATATAATACGAAAAGGTCAAATCAAATAAGGAGGCGATAAATAATGCGCGTAATTGATCTTGTAAAAACCTACAAAACGAAAAGCGGATCCGTGCAGGCACTGAAAGGCGTGAGTTTCGATTTGCCCGACAACGGCATGGTGTTTATCCTCGGAAGATCGGGTTGCGGCAAAAGCACTCTTTTGAATGTGCTTTCCGGTCTTGACAACTTCGACGACGGCGATGTAATAGTCGACGGAAAAAGTTTGAAAGACCTGTCGTTTTCCGAACTCGACGATTACCGCAATTCCATATGCGGGTTTGTTTTTCAGGAATACAATCTTATTCCCGAACTCGACGTCTTTGACAACATAGCTTTGGCACTCGAACTAAGAGGAGAAAAGGAAGTCGCAAAAAAAGTGAGCGAGGCTCTTGAAAAGGTCGGGCTCGGCGGATACGAAAAGCGCAAGATCTCCACTCTTTCGGGCGGACAGAAACAGCGCATAGCGATAGCGCGAAGTATAATAAAAGATCCTCGGATAATATTTGCGGACGAGCCGAGCGGAGCGTTAGACAGCGATACGGGAGCAAGCATATTCGAATTGTTGAAAGAGCTTTCAAAAGACAGGCTCGTACTCGTTGTGTCGCATGACAGAGAGTCCGCGAACAAGTACGGCGATCGGATAATAGAACTCAGCGACGGCAAAGTGATCGGCGATACATTCGGCGACTTTTCCCATGACGACAATAAACGATCCTCGACTTACAAGCGACCTAAAATGCCGCTTTGGACCGCCGTTAAGATCGGCTGTTCCAACTTCAAATTTCACCCAATAAGACTGCTCGCGACGATCTTTTTGAGCATGATAGCGTTTTCGTTCCTGGGCATTGCGCTCAATCCCGTAGTGGACAGCCTCGATTCCATAGCCTACTCCACCATGGATAAAAACGATCTGAGGCAAAGTATTCTCATAAAATACGATACGAGCGGCGACGGAGCGATCATCAATTTTACAGACGACGACATAACGCGATTTAAAGATATCGTAGGAAACGCTTTGCCTGCCGTCAATTTGTCGAATATCGACAATATGGCGTCCGTTCCGCATATTCAATATTATAGCCGTCCCATCTTCAAAAGCCGCATTTCCGAATCGCTACTTAAAGACTTCGATTTCTCGTTGAGCGGCGAATTACCGAATGAAAACGAGGTCGCTATTACAAAATACACCGCCGAAGTTTTGGAAGCAAGCGGATTGCTTATAGACGATAAACTCGAAAAATATTCCGATACGCAATTTATCGGAAAACCGCTGGTAATAGACGGAAAGTCATATACGATAAGCGGTATCGTAGATACACATTTCGATTCCCGAAAGTACGAATCGCTCAAAAATCCCAACACCGATATGGATCTGTACAATAGGTTCATCGAAGAACTTTCTTACAGCGCGCACAACGTTTTGTTTTTGGGCGGCGAAATATCCATACCCGACTTTTCGCTTAGGATCTCCTCGGACGACATATCGGACAATGATACGGAACTCACGCAAATCGAACCGCTCGATACGACATTTAAAACGAGCACCTTGATCACAGGTTGCGACGGCGTGTATATTCCCGCCTACTTCCTATTGACAAACACTCCTTATTTCGATCAAACGGAGCGCTTTCAGTCGGAGATCTTTGACGACTATTTGGACAGTCATATGAGCGAACTGTTGGAAATAGCCGGGCAACACCAATTCGATCAAGATGGATATTCATTGAAAAAATGGTTGTACTCTCAGAAAACGGGAGAATTTCACGGAATTTCTATCGATAATTTGATATTGGACGCTTTAAACGAAAACCCGGACTGCTTTTCGGACAAAACTCCGCTGACATTCTATGTTACCAACGATCTCAACGGCAATTTTACGCCCGTAAAAATCAAAGGCGTATTTTTGAATACAAAGCCCGATTCAATACTTGCGGACAGTTCCGTTTACGACGAAATAAGCGCTCTCGATACGGGCAATTACGACTATCTTATCGTAAGTCAAAAACATATAAGCAGAGCGAATTTCGAGCGCCTTTTGAGCAATACCGAAAATTATCAACTTCGCAACTATGTAGTGGATTCGGTCTATAACTTAAAGGGCAAGATAGGCACATTGAAAAATGTGATGACATATCTTGCCATTGCCTTTGCCGTCTTTTCGGCGCTGTTGCTGCTCAACTTTATGATGTGCAGCGTGACAGAAAAGACCAACACTATCGGCATTTTAAAATCGTTGGGCAGCAGCAATTTCAATCTCATAAAGATATTTATTTTGGAAGGGCTTATTTTAGGAGCGCTCATATTTGCCGCAACGCTTATCGGGCACGCGCTTTTCGGGTGGTTGTTCAGTTTGTATTTCAGCGGCATCTGCGGGAGCATATTTATTGCCGTATTCGGCGTGACTCCGCTCGTATCGCTCATTCTGCTAAGCGTCATCGCCGTGTTCGCGATCATGGGCTGCTTGCTTCCCATAATCCGCCTGTCGCGCCTTAAACCCATGGAATATCTGAACAAATCTTTTTAAGGCATAAAAATTCAGTTTGGCAATGATTTTTTAAAATTTTGATTTTCAGGGTATAAAATTTTCGGGACTGCGCATTATAATTATGCAAGCTCAATGATCGGCTTCAAGAGTTGACTTTAAGTAGCGGCATAAACGTTGAGATATTATCGTTTACCGTCAATAAAGTCGCGTGAATTATAAATCGACTTTTCGTTCGCACGATCTTATACCCGTATCGAGGTATTGCGGCGTTCGATCCGATCGAAATGAAGAAAAACAGTAGGTTCAGTCGTACGTTTTGATAAAAGCCCTTGAAGCAAATCATTCCTTAGCTTGTAAAAGTCCGTATTCATTACGGACTTTTGATCATATCTCCCACCTTGCTTAAAGGCGCGTGCGCTTTCAGCAGATCTTCGAGCTGCATCTCGTTGATCTCGCCTATTTTTTTCATATTATCGTCCATTACGAGAAATTCGGTAAAATAATTCGTGTTGAGCATTCTGTTCAGTCCTATGAGCGTGGAATTGCACGGGACCATGATCTTTACCACTTTAAGTCCCCGTTTCATGCGTTCACTCATATACGCCATTCCGTACACCCTCCTGTATGTGCTGTTTTTATCCGGCACGACGGTGCTGATAAAAATAAACGCGCTCATTATGGCAAAACTTATGTTGACGGTCTTTTTTAAGATGATGAGCGCCGCAAATATGCCCGTAAGCATGGGCGCCAAGACAAATCCGAATATCCTTATTATTTTGTACGCCCTTTGTCGCGGCATGAATTTGGACAGCGACGCGACCGCGATCCTGCCTCCGTCAAGCGGAAACACCGGCAAAAGATTGAAAAGAGCCGTAAATATATTCGCCGCGACCAGCCTGTCGGTAAATACATATATCGACGGAACGAGCCACCAAAGCGCGGTGCAGATGACCGCCACAGCACAATTAAAAAGCGGTCCCGCAAAGGCGATAAGGATCTCGTCTTTTACCGATACGCCCTCGAAATCGCCTTTAAGCGACGCGCCGTACGGCATAAGCATGAATCTGTCGAGCGTATAGCCCAGCCTTATGCTGACTTCCGCATGGGACAGTTCGTGCAATACTATCGTGGTGAAATATATTACGCAGTCGTAAAAATAGCCGCATATTATCAATGCGACCGCCATTATTATGAGAAAGGGCGAAACATGCCACCTAATACGTCGCATGACCGCCGACTTCCCCAACGAAATATCCGTTTGAATAACGGTTTTTTTTCGTAATTTCTTTTTGCGCGCAGACATTTTCGGTGCAGCTACACTTATCCATGCGATATTATATGACGCACGGAAAAGAATAATTACCCCGCGTTGTAAAAGCCCACCTTTTTCAGTCCGTCGCCCGTGACCTTTACTTTTATCCCGTCGCCCACTATGTCTATTTTTATGTCGTCCACGTCCATAAATTCACGGAACACGGAAGTGAGTTCGGACCTTAGCACCGCTTTGAGCGCCGTTTCCGCTCCGCCCCCGTCGTCTTGAAGAGTCAATCTCAATCTTTCCGCCTGTTCTCTCATATTCTACCTCTCAGTTTGCGTTTTATTCCACCGAAAAACCCTCGGTATTTTTTCGTCGTATCGTAGATCTCATCCGACGAATAATAGATGTTGTTTGCGAGCATCTTTATCGCGTTGTGCCCTTCGCCGCGTTTATGTAAAGCCGCGCCGCTGCTTACGAGGTTGACGCTGTCGTCTTCGGGGATCACTCCCAATATGTCAACGTTCATTGTGTCGCGTATTTCCTCTATGGTGAGCGCTTCGCCGCTGAGCAACATGTCCCCCCTCATGCGATTTATTACAAGGCGCGCTTCGAGTTTGTACGAGCGAATAAGCGCGGCGACTTTGGACGCGTCTTTGAGGGCGGACAGGTGCGCGCTTGTGACCACTATCGCCTCGTCTGCCGCCGCTACCGCCCTGTGAAAACCGTATTCTATGCCCGCGGGACAATCTATGAGCACATAGTCGTGCGACGATTTAAGTCGCGCAACCACCTCTTTGAGGCTCTGCCCGTCGGCATGGCACTGCTCATAGCTGTGCGCGGAGGGGAGCAGAAACAGCCCCATACACTGCTTATCCTCTATAAGCGCCTGAGATAATCTGCATCTGTTCTCTATTACGTCGGTAAGATCGTAAATTATGTTGCGTTCGACGCCCATAAGAACGTCGAGGTTATTGAGCCCGATGTCGGTATCCATAAGCGCGACTCTGCAACCGATCTCCGCAAGCGCTCTGCCTACGCTGAGCGTAAGCGTCGATTTGCCTACTCCC
>CANQFK010000040.1 GCA_947598585.1 uncultured Clostridia bacterium | reverse complement strand
CTCCTTAGTAAGGGGAGGAGCCGTAAGGCGACTGAGGGGATTGTTTGCTCCCTCGCCGGGTCTGTTTTCTTACTAAGGCTACATTCATAAGCCGTTTGAAAGGCTTCCCCTGTGAACAAACCTCGGTAGAAAACGTAACTGCCTAACGGGGGAAGCTGTGCCGTCAGGCACTGATGAGGGTCACTGTGGCGTTCGTCGCTTCGCTCCTCTATAACAATCCCCTCAGTCTGCTTCGCAGCCAGCTACCCTTACTAAGGGTAGCCTCTTTTAAAGGTGGCGAAAGTCGACCTTACAAGCCTTCACCGCCTTACAGGAGGGGAAGGTGGCGCGAGCGAAAGCGAGTGACGGATGAGGTGGTGTTGAATAAACAACGACGTGACGAAAGAGGAGGAGAACATGATCCTCACCACCGCCTACGGCGGAGCCTCCCCTTTTACAAAAAAGGGGAAGCCTTGCAAAAGATCATAGCGAAAGTCGACCTTACAAGCCTTCACCCTTATAAAAACGGCGTAAGCCGCTCGTAAAAATGCTTGCATTTTTACGAAAAGGAGCGACCGAACATAAAGGGCTACTCTTGCGCTTTCAGCGCGAGAGTGCCGATAAGTGAGGGTAGCGACGCAGGCGCCACTTAGCAAGGGGAGGAGCCGTCAGGCGACTGAGGGGATTGTCACAAAGGTTCAATGCCTACTCCACGCAAAAAAAGAACCAAGGTTCGCCCTTAGTCCTTTTTTTAATACACTATAAAAAATCCGTTTTTCTATACTATTTCAATTCCGCAAAGTACTTGATCGTCCTCACCATCTGGCAAGTATACGACATTTCGTTATCGTACCAGGAAACGACCTTTACGAGCGTTTTATCTCCGAGCGGAGTGACCTTTGTCTGAGTTGCGTCAAAGAGCGACCCGTAAGTCATGCCGATAACGTCGGAAGAAACGATCTGTTCGTCGGTGTAACCGTACGACGGAGTTACCGAGGCTTTCATCTTGTTGTTTACGTCCTCGGCGGTAACGACGCCGTTTACGACTGCGACGAGTTCGGTAAGCGAACCCGTAGCGACGGGAACGCGTTGAGCCGCTCCGTCGAGTTTGCCGTTGAGTTCGGGAATTACAAGTCCTATCGCCTTAGCCGCTCCCGTGGTGTTGGGAACAATGTTGCAAGCCGCGGCGCGAGCGCGACGATAGTCGCCCTTTTTGTGCGGTGCGTCGAGAGTGCTTTGGTCGCCCGTATAAGCGTGAATGGTCGTCATAAAGCCTTTTTCGATCGGGCAGAGGTCGTTGAGCGCCTTTGCCATGGGAGCAAGGCAGTTGGTCGTGCATGAAGCCGCCGAAATGACCTTGTCGGAACTTTTGAGCGTTTTTTCGTTTACGCCGAACACAATGGTGGGCATATCGCCTTTTGCGGGTGCGGAAATAACGACTTTCTTTGCGCCTGCATTGACGTGTTCCATGGCTTTTTCGATAGAAGTATAAGCGCCCGTACATTCGAGCACAACGTCAACGTTCATCTCGCCCCAAGGAAGTTTGCTTGCGTCCGCCTCGGCAAGAAATTTTATCTTTTTGCCGTCGATGACGAGGTTATCGTCCTCTACGCTCACCTTGTCGCAAAGAGCGTATCTGCCCTGAGTGGAATCGTATTTGAGAAGATGCGCGAGCATTCCCGGATTGAATGTGCGGTTGTTGATCGCAACTACCTCGTAGCCCTCCGAACCGAACATCTGTCTGAACGCAAGTCGGCCTATTCTGCCGAAACCGTTTATGGCAACTCTGACTTTTTTCATAAAAAAACTCCTTATATAGATTATTTTATATGGATCGGAAAAATATTATCCGAAACGGATCGAAATTTTTCGGTTTTTTTCAAAACTTAAAATTTTTATACAAACATTTGGTGCCGAGCGCGGCGAACGAAAATCTTCGGAATTTATTGAATTCCTCTTCGGTCATCACGCGTTTGGGAAAGATATACGCTTTGCCCTGCCTTATGCCGACAAGAGATCTCTTGTTTTCGGAAATGTTTTCGAAATCCGTCCAGGCGTATGCGTAAACGCAATGGCTAAGTGCGCCGCAGACCCTCATCGTCAAGCCGTACGAATTAAACGCAAGTTTTACTTCGTCGAGATAAACGACTTTGACGTTTTTTTTGGAAATGCGCAACAAGTAAAAAAAGAAAAGCGTCAAAAACAGCAATACGACAAAAAAGCCCGACGAAAGCCCTATTATAAGGCTATCATTATATATTATGCCGTAAACAAGGAGCCCCACTTCCGCTACCAATAAAAACGCGATCGCCCCAAAGAACATTTTTATATTGCCTTTGTTCATATCCGACGCGTCGTCGGGATCGGTCGTATATTCTCGCTTTACGGTACCGTCGATATTCTCTATATAGGCGGCGCGTTCAAGCAATTTCTTTTCGCTCTCGTCGAACATAGATCCTCCCATAATTTCCCATACTTAGATTATACACACAAAATTTATAAAAGTCAATCAAAAATGTCAAATAATTTTTTTATATTTTGCCGCAAAACAAGTGACATTCGTGGCTTTGTGGTGTATAATATATTTAATGATAATTTTGGAGGTATTATTTTAATGCCATTAGTTACTTCGACCGATATGTTCAAAAAAGCATATGACGGCGGTTATGCCATAGGCGCTTTCAACGTAAACAACATGGAGATAATCCAAGGCATCGTTGAAGCTGCCAAACTCGAAAAGTCGCCCATTATTTTGCAGGTGTCGGCAGGCGCGCGCAAATACGCCAACCCCATTTACCTGCGCAAACTCGTGGAAGCCGCGATAGAAGATTCGGGACTTCCCATTTGCTTGCACCTCGATCACGGCGAAAATTACGAGATATGCGTTCAGTCCATTGCCGACGGCTTTACCTCGGTGATGATCGACGCGTCAAAACATCCTTTGAGCGAGAATATCCGCATAACAAGCGAAGTCGTAAAGTATGCTCACGACCATGGCGTTGTGGTAGAGGCAGAACTCGGCAGACTTGCGGGCGTTGAGGACGACGTTAAAGTCAGCAAGGAGGACAGCAGCTACACCGATCCCGATCAGGTTCAGGAGTTCGTTGACAAAACGGGCGTCGATAGCCTTGCTATCGCGATCGGAACTTCTCACGGCGCTTATAAATTCAAAGGCGAACCCAAACTCCGTTTCGATATCCTCGATGAAGTCGCAAAGCGTTTGCCGGGCTTCCCCATCGTCTTGCACGGCGCAAGTTCGGTCATTCCCGAATACGTTCGCACTATCAACGAGTTCGGCGGCATGATGTCGGGCGCTATGGGAGTTCCCGAAGATATGCTCCGCAAGGCGGCAAGCATGGCGGTTTGCAAGATAAACATCGACTCCGATCTGCGTCTTGCCTGCACCGCGGCTATCCGCAAACATCTCGCCGAAAATCCCGCGCACTTCGATCCAAGACAGTATCTCGGACCCGCTCGTACGCTTATTACGGAATGCGTCCGACACAAGATCGTCAACGTTCTCGGCAGCAACAATAAAATTTAACTCCGCAAAAAATATTATTCGAAAAAGATACGCACGAAAGCGTATCTTTTTTCTATCCCGTTATTTGCTTTTTCGCAAAATTCTTTATTCACCTCTATTGGCATTTGCTGCTTTCGGTCTGTAATTTTTTAAATATTTTTTGTTTAACTTAAATAGTTTATTGTCCTATAAGATTTTTTTGCGGTTTCATGCAAAAATATTCAGTAGGATAATAATTTTATGCTTTTGAAACAGCCCTTTTTGCTAAAAGATAACGCTTTGGAGATATGAGCGCGATCTTTTATTTTTCTTCCTGCGGGGCTTCATTTGGTTCGGGCTGAGCCTCCACGGTCTTGCTTAGCCCCAGAACGTTGTCGACGGGCAACGAGAATGCAATTCCGTGTCCGGGCGAATTCAATCCCACCGACTTATACAGGGCGTGCAGAATGTCGTCCCTTATTGCCGCGGGGACAACGAGCATAAGTATTTCCTTTTCGGGCTGAATGGTGATCTTAAAGTACTTTTCGGCTTCCTTGTTTGCGGTCCCGCGCGCCTGAATGACCGTTCCGCCGCGCGCGCCAAAGGCATAAGCGGCGTCCATGACCGATTCGGCAAAGCCCGCGTTTACAATACAAAGTATAAGTTCGTGATCGGATCTCATTGTCCCTCCTTTACGGCGGAGCGATTATTGCTCAAAAATCCATAAATGGCAACGCCTATAACGCTCGACATGGGTACGGTAAACGCAATGCCCTTGCCGTTTTTTATATTTTCGAACTTTTCGGAAAGTTCTTCGAAAATGCTTTCCACCTTATCCTCTCTTACCACGCTGAAAATCACAGTCTTGTCCGAATCGGCAAGTCCGAGATATCTGAGCATTTCGACCTTTGCCGTTCCGCGCCCGAAACACATCATCTGCATATTCACGTCGAACGATTGTATAAGGTCGGCATAATATTCGCCCTTACGACGATCGACAACGGTAATGAGCAGTTTGAGTTTGTTTATCGGCAAATTGTCCTGTTCGGTTTTTTTGTGCCTTGTCGGTCTTTTGTGCTTATGTTTGTCTTCGGTATCTTCCATCGCGGCCTCCTTACATAAAATTGATGATATGCTCGTCGTCAACGCTGAGGATACGACGCAAAGCAAGTTTTTCGCGCACTTTGTTGGTCACTATCGCCTTGAATCCGAGCGCCTGTATGGTAATGAGCGGCGTCATGGCAACGAGCGCGACCACGCCGAACGCGAAATTCATCACCTCGCTCACGCCGTTTATCGCCTCGCACGCGCCTATCGCGAGCGGCAATATAAAACTCGAAGTAAGCGGTCCGCTCGCCACTCCGCCCGAGTCGAACGCTATCGCCGTATACAACTTAGGCACAAAGAAAGACAGCGCCAGCGAAATAAGATAGCCGGGTATAAGGTAGTAAAGCAGCGAAAACTTGAATATTACCCTTATCATGGCAAGTCCGATGGATATGCCCACTCCTATCGAGAGCGCAATGAGCATAGCGCGCTTTTTTACCGCGCCGCCCGTTATCTCTTCGACCTGTTTATTTAGGACGTGAACGGCAGGCTCCGCAAGCACGACCACAAGTCCTATCACAAATCCGAACAGAATGAGCGCCGTATGATCGCCCGCCATTTCCTGCCCGATCTTAAAGCCCATAGGCATAAATCCGAATTCCACGGCGGACAAAAACAGCACGAGCCCTACAAAAGTATACACTATCCCGATTATTATCTGTATTATCTTCTTTTTCGGCAACCTGAGTACCGCAAATTGCAGAATGAAGAAGAATATCACTATAAGCCCGAGCGCCATGGCTACCGAAGCAGCCGAGGCAAGCAAGACTTCGCCCAAATGCGAGCCGAAAGAATAGGAATCGGCGGGCAACTCGTATATCGGCGTTCCGCGCGACATAAGCGCAAGCGCCATTACGGCGATGATCGGACCTATCGAACAAAGCGCAATGAGCCCGAAGCTGTTCTCCTTCGATCTTCTGCCGCCTATCGTCGCCGAAACGCCCACGCCGAGCGCCATTATAAACGGCACGGTGATAGGTCCCGTCGTCACTCCGCCCGAATCGAACCCGAGCGGTAAAAATCCGCCTTTGCCGTTTTCAAACAGCAGCGCGCAAAATGCGAACAGCATCATATAAAAGAATATGAGTATTGCCGAAAGATCCTTTTTGAAGATTATCTTCATAAGCGCGATGAGCAAAAAGATGCCCACTCCCACGCCCACGGTGAGGATAAGGACCGTTCCTCCGCCCGGGATCACATTGCCTATCTGACCTGCAAGGACGGACAGATCGGGTTCGGCGACGGTAATGAGCACGCCCATTATCAATTCGACCGTAAGCATGAGCCCTATTTTTTTGGACTTGGTAAGTCCCGATCCTATGTGTTCGCCCATGGGAGTCATCGCAAGATCGGCGCCGAGGTTAAAAAGCCCTATGCCTATTACAAGAAACAGAGCCGAAATGATAAAAATGATCAATTCCCGTACGCCGACATCAACAAGCGGAGTCAACGAGATAGCAAGCACAATGAGCGTTACGGGCAATACCGAAAGCAACGCTTCTTTTATTTTTGCCAGCAATATCTTCCCCATTGGACCTCCACCGATAAATAGCGAACACTATAAATATATATCGATTATACCACAATAATACGATTTAATCAAGCATGAACGCCGATAAAATCAAATAATGCCGATACAAAAAATTTCGGATTTTTTCGAAATACCTCTTGAAAAATTTATTTTTTTATGATATAATATATTATCGGAAGGTAAAAAAAGTGGAATATCAGGATAACAGCATTGTCAACAAGCTAACTATACTGTTTTTTATGGACAAGATGGACGTCCCAATGACCGAAGAAACTATCTTGCTTGCTTGCTATTATCAGAACACTTGGCTGGAATATATGGACTGCGTGCAAACTCTGAACTTGCTCATAGAAGCGGAATTTTTGTCCAAGACCACGCACGACAACATAGTATATTACAGCATTACGCCCGACGGCAGGGCATGTTTGTCGCACTTCTACTCTCGCGTTCCGTCATCGGTCAGAGCCGAGATCACCGAATTCGTAAAAGAAAACAGAGCCATTTACAGAAGGCGACAGGAATACAGCACTTCCTATCGTATGAATCCCGACAAATCTTATACCTGTACTTTGAAGATCGTGGATTCGATGAAGACTACCCTCGACCTGAAATTCAATGTGGCAAACAAGGAAATTGCCAAAAGCGTTGCCAAAAAGTGGGAAAATAATGCGGCTCAGATATATACCATGCTTTATGAGCAACTCGTAGATTAAAAAGGAGGAAATGACTATGGACAAAATCGAAACTTATCGAACAGTCGGCACTTGTTGCAAGCAGATCATGTTTTCGGTAGACGAAAACAACATACTTACCTCATGTATTTTCATACACGGCTGTTCGGGCAACCAACAGGCCGTATCAAGACTTGTAAAAGGTAAGCCTATCGACGAGGTTATCGAGCTGCTTAAAGGGATCCCGTGTAAGGGCACGACTTCGTGTCCCGATCAACTTGCGCGCGCATTGATCGCGTATAAAGAGAGAAATTCCAAACCTCAACAGGCTCAACAATAATTCAAAAAGTAAAATTTTACGCGTCTATTGGGCGCTCGCTTAAATCCGCAATCGATTACGATTTGCAAACAACCGAAATTATTAGCGAAGATCAAAAAGTCGGGAACAAATTCCCGACTTCTTCTTTTCGCATGGAGGGTGTATTCCGATAAAAAAATTTATTTTTGTGCTTCCCTATTAACACTCGGCTCTATGTAGGAAATGTTTTTATCTCCTTTAAGTAATTTTATTTATACTATCTCAACGTATAAAATTGTATAAAGCCCGTAATATTTTGTACTTTTAGCAATATCACATATATATACATATGTCCCTTTGTCAATACCAATCGTGTCCGACAAATGATTTGGGGGTTTTTTCATTGTTTCACCCTCGGGAGATGTATAACTGTCTAAATGATACGTTACCCAACTTTCGATGCCTGCCCAATTCGGACCTTCTATACATTTGGGTTCAAAGTATATTGTATACTGTCCAACGGGCAATTCTATTGTTTGAACATTATTTTCTTCGGTCAACTCGCATAAAAACTTACTTGTAAATCCGGAGCTGTTCCACACTCTCGCATAAGCAAGAAGATTGTAACGTCCCCGTTCTATTTCGTCCTTTTTCTTCTTGTCGGTACAGCCGATCAACAAGAACACGCTGCAAAAACACAGCGCACATAAAGTTAAACATAGTAATTTTTTTAATATTTTCACAATAACACTCCTCCTTTTGTTATTATATATTATTATTGTATCACATATTTTGACAAAATGCAATAGTTTTATGAAAAAAATCGCCGCTTTGAGGCGATTTTTCTTAGTTTAAAATTATTATGATTTTTTCGTATGCAGCTTTATGTACTTTTCTCTTGTGGCATCTCCGCCGCGAATATGGCGCTCTTTTAAGTTCACTTCGAGAATTTCCTTTACGTCGAGGAACTTAGCGTAATCGATCTGTCTGAGCCTTGTCGTAACATCTTTGTGCACAGTGCTTTTACTCACGCCGTAAACGCGCGACGCGTCGCGTACGGTAGCCTTATGAATAATAATGTAGTCGGCAAGCATCAAACATCTGAGTCCTATATAATCTTTCATACACATACCCCTTTATAGTCGGTAATTTA
>CANQFK010000039.1 GCA_947598585.1 uncultured Clostridia bacterium | reverse complement strand
ACCACTCCCGCACATGAAAGCCTGAAAGTTGGAGCGAAAGCGACCCATAAAAAGCCCTCGCCCTTATACATGAGGGAGAGGGTGGCATGAGCGTTAGCGAATGACAGGTGAAGGTGGCGACGTAAGCCGCTCGTAAAAATGCTTGGCATTTTTACGAAAAGGAGCGACCGAACATAAAGGGCTGCTCTTACGCTTTCAGCGTGAGAGCGCCGATAAGTGAGGGTAGCGACGCAGGCGCCCCTTGGCACGGAAACAATACTGTACCTTTTTATAGGCGCCCCTTAGCAAGGGGAGGAACCGCAAGGTGACTGAGGGGATTGTCCAACCACTCCCGCACATGAAAGCCTGAAAGTTGGAGCGAAAGCGACCTACCGCAAGAAAGGCGCCCCCTTGGCACGGAAACAATACTGTACCTTTTTATAGGCGCCCCTTGGCAAGGGGAGCTGGCACCGCAAGGTGACTGAGGGGATTGCCCCCACACACAACAACAACCAAAACAAAACAACAAAAAAAACCAAACAAGGAGGTAAAATTGAAGACATTTAAATATCGTGCAAAGGCGGTCGACGGAACCACGGTCGACGGAGTGATCGAAGCGTACGATGAATTCGAAGCGGTCAATCAAATACGCCGCACTTGTCCCGTCGTGGAAAGCATAAAGCCCGTCAAGACCGAGCACAAAGTCAACGTCGACCTTAACGAACCTCTTTGGGTAAGCGACAAGACGCTTGCGATCACAGCCAATCAGTTCTTCATCATGCTCAAAGCAGGATTGCCCATGGCGCGCGTTATCGAACTCATTGCAGGGCAGACTACCGACAAACTCATGAAGAAGATACTCAATGCGTGTGCGGCAGACGTATCGGCAGGATATTCGCTTGCAGGCTCGCTCGAAAAGAACGGCAAAAAGATCCCTGCGGTATTCATCGAAACCGTTCGCGCAGGTGAAGAATCAGGTACATTGGAAAATTCATTCCAGAGTTTGGAGAAGTATTACAGCCGCGCTCACAAGACCAAAAAGAAAGTAAAGTCGGCAATGACATACCCCATAATGGTCCTTGTCATCGCGATAATAGTCATCGCTATCGTCATGGTAGTTCTCGTTCCCACAATGACCGATACTCTTCAAGGCATGGGTACCGAACTCCCCGGCGTGACAAAAGCGCTCATCGCAATGTCGAACTTCGTCGGTTCGTATTGGTATATCATATTGATAGTCGTGGCAGTCGTGGCGATCGCGCTCTTTGCTTACGGCAAGACCGAAAAGGGCAAACTCGTATACTCCAAGATCCGTATCAAACTTCCCGTTATAGGCAGGATCACTACCTACAACGCCGCGGCTCAGACGGCTAATACGCTTGCCACTCTTATCGCCGCAGGATTGCCTCTCGCACACGCCCTCGATATCGTCAGCCGCGTTATCGATTGCAAATGCGTAGGCGAGGAACTCAACAAGGCGGTAGCCGAACTCGAAAACGGCAATAGCCTCGGCGACGCGCTTGCAAGTTCCAAATATCTTCCGCCCATGCTTGTCGAAATGATACGCGTAGGCGAATCTTCAGGTTCCCTCGAAGAAACTTTGCGTACTATCGGTACGTTCTACAACGAGGAGGCGACCTCCGCGGCAGACGCCGCTCTCGCTATGATCGAGCCTATGATCACTATCATACTCGGCGTAGTGGTCGGCTTTATCGTTATCGCCATCTATATCCCGATGTTCAATATGTCGGCGGGCGGCTATCGTTGATAATTTAGGTATATACGCTGACTCATCCCACAGCGTTTATATAAATAAATGTATATCCGTTATACTCATCCCAATAACGCCTATACATAAAAAAAATCTTATAAGGAGAATAAAAATGAAAAAACTTAATAAAAAAGGTTTTACCCTTGCAGAACTTTTGATAGTAGTTGCTATTATCGCAGTTCTTACTGCAATTGCAGTACCTCTTTTTGTTGGGGCTTTGAATAAGGCAGAAACTAATGTTCAAAATGCTAATATCCGTGCCGTTCGCGGTATTGCGATAGAATATATACTCCAATCTGACGAAACAAAAGATTCAACTTTATATGAAACAAATGCCGATGGAGTGAAGCAATTAAAGAAATATTTTAAGGCAACCGCTACGGTTGATTCTAAGGGCAATGTTTCCAATTTGGAAATAACTGCACCGACTAAGGGCAATGAAGATAAAGATTCATGCACCAAAACTGGCGGCAATTATTCCGTAACAGTATTTGTTGAAGAGTTGACGGTTACATCTAAATAAATTTAGCAAAAATACAAATTTTTCCCACACTGCATCCAAGGGATGAAGATGCGCGGGGAGCGCAACAGGGTGGGTGGACTTGAAAAACAGTCCGCTCCGCCTTGTGGCATTTGATTTATAAGCACATTAAAAAATAAAGGAGAATTTATGCCGAAAGAGTTTTCCACGGGACTTATTGTGTACATTTACATTGTTATATTTATTTTCGGCGCATGTATAGGCAGTTTTATAAACTGCGCCGCGGATCGTTACGTTTGCCGACAGTCGGTACTCCGCGGCAGATCGCATTGTCCCGCTTGCGGACATGCGTTGGGGATTTTGGATCTGTTCCCCATATTCAGTTTTCTTTTCCTCGGAGGCAAATGCCGCTATTGCGGCGCAAAAATTCCCGTTCGTTGCCTTCTGACGGAACTTTTGGGCGGCATAGCTTATCTGCTTGTCGTCATGCGATTCGGCTTTGAAATCGTTTCACTTCAATACGCATTGCTTTTGCCGGCTTTGCTTGCCGTATCGCTTATCGATCTCGACACAATGGAGATCCCAAACGGACTCATTGCATATTGCACATTGATATTTGTATTATTTTTACCTTTTTATGCAGACTATATGAGTAGGCTGCAAAGCGGTCTTGTGGGTTTGATCGTGTTCGGGGGCGGAACGTTGGCGCTTTCTCTCGTAATGGACTTTTTGTTGAAAAAGGATACGCTCGGGGGTGGCGATATAAAACTTTTCGGCGTGCTCGGACTGTATTTCGGACCTGTCCGCGGCTTGCTTATGCTTTTGCTTGCCTGTGTCGTCGGACTTCCTTACGCTCTCGTCGCGCGTAAGTATTCCGCGGTAGCACAAAACATTCACCCGCAAGAAACATTCCCGTCCGCTCGAGAGCTTTCATCTTCTTCGCAAGAAGTGTTGACCGCACAAGAGCTTTCACATCTTTCGCAGGAAGTGTTGACCGCACAAGAGCTTTCATCTCCTTCGCAAGAAGTATTCCCAACCAATGAGAGCCTTCACCTCCTTACAGGAGGGGAAGGTGGCACGAGCGAAAGCGAGTGCCGAATGAGGTGGTGTGAAAATGACGAAATGACGGATGAGGGCATT
The DNA here is from genome assembly GCA_947598585.1 of uncultured Clostridia bacterium. Lineage (GTDB taxonomy): Bacteria > Bacillota > Clostridia > Christensenellales > Pumilibacteraceae > CAG-552. The sequence goes on along the minus strand of CANQFK010000039.1, from coordinate 4,997 downwards.
CACTCTGTGGCTCACGATGTTCGCTCGGCTGATGAGGTGGTGACAAATAAACGCGAAAGCGTAGACCCGATGAGCGACGAATTTCCTCCGCTTACTTCGGATGAATTGTTGCCGAACCTTGATTCTTCGGTGGGACTGAAAACTTTCGGCGGAAATTCTCTTCCGAGTGAAGTTCCGTTCGGCGCTTTTCCGTTCGGTCCGTCAATTTGCTTCTCCGCTTTCATCGTTCTTCTCGTCGGTCAAAACCTCGTAGACCTTTACCTCTCACTCTTTTAAAAAAGTCCGAGCAACTAAAAGATAAGAGCGACCCATATAAGCCTAAGATTTGGAGCGAAAGCGACCCAAAAAGAAATGCGTAGGAGGAAAGCGACCGAAAGAAAGCCTTCACCGCCTTACAGGAGGGGAAGGTGGCACGAGCGAAAGCGAGTGACGGATACTCCGCTTCGCTCCGTGGCGTTCGTCGCTACGCTCCTCGGCTAAGGAGGTGGTATAGAGGAGGAGAATATAATCCTCACCACCACGTCGCAATGGGCGCTTTTGGGACTGTTTCCTCGCTATGCTCGAAAACGAGTCCTTTTCGCTTGTTGCTCCTCTTCCCCAAAAATGTAAAGCATTTTCGGGGATCCCATTAGGGAGCCTCCCCTTTATAAAAGGGGAAGCCTTGCAAAAAGTCATAGCGAAAGCAAATCACATATCTTGAAAGATCATGACAAAAAATCTTGGAGTTTACAAACGCATATGAAAATGTACAATCCAAAATTAACTCCCGCTGCGCAAAATCTTCGTCGTAATTTGACAAAAGAGGAGCGAAAGTTGTGGTATGATTATCTCCGCGACCTGCACATATTCAAACGGCAAAAGGTCATAGGGAAGTACATTGTAGATTTTTACTGTCCGAGCAAGCGCATTGTAATCGAACTTGATGGATCGCAACACTACGACGAAGCAGGGCAAGCGAGTGACAAAGAGCGTGACGCTTATTTGAAATCGCTTGGGATCGAGGTATTACGGTATTCGAATTTGGAAATCAATTCCTATTTCGAAGCAGTATGTCGCGATATAACGGCAAGGATCGTCCCATGATCGCGAAGCTGACGGGTGAGGGCAAATAGTCAACGTAATTTGTAACCCTCATCAGTGCCTGACGGCACAGCTTCCCCCGATATGCAGAAATCTTTCTCCCGAAAATATGTCTGCAGGGGAAGCCTTGCAAAAGATAGTAGCGACCATATGAAAGGCCTCCCCCGCGTAAAAAGCACAAGAGGCGAAGAAAGTAACTATCGGGGGTAGGCTCCGCCGTAGGCGGTGGTGAGGGTAGCGACGCGAAAGGCGCCCCTTATAGTAAGGGGAGCTGTCTGCGAAGCAGACTGAGGGGATTGTCCCCCAAAAACCCATTCTCTTAATACAACAACAAATATCAATAAAAATCGCAGATAATATTATTATAAGGAGTTTATAAATGAAAAATTGCGTCGGATTCGACATCGGTAATCATGCCATACATATTGCCGTCAATAAAGGCGGTAAGATCGTTCGCAGCATTACCGAACGCCTCCCGGAGGGATTGGTTCAGACAGGTCGTATAACTTCCACCGAAGCTATGACCGAAGTCCTCCGCGATCTTAAACGTGCAAATCATTTGGGCGTTAGGCGCGCTTCTTTGGTTCTTCCCGCAACTTTATGCTATTGTCGCAGATTCAACGTTGCCGCTATGACAAAAAAGCAGCTTATGTTCAATTTGCCGTACGACTTTCATGACTTCATTACCGACGACAAAAGCAACTATTTCTTCGATTACGCTATTGTCGATTACATCAAGGACGACAACGGCAATATTTCCGAATTTGACGTTATTGCCGCCGCTACCCGCAAGGATATAGTAGCCGATTATTCTCGAATGTTCTCCAAGGCAGGGTTCAAACTTGTTACTTTGATCCCCGAAGAACTTTCTTATGTCAATCTGTTTCGCATGGTTTCATCTAAGCCTCATCGACACGGGATCCTCGATATAGGTCATAACGCTGTGCGCCTTTTCCTTTTTATCGGCGACAGATTCGAGAGTGTGAGAGTAGTGGATTACGGTTGCAACGCGCTCGACGCAGTCATTGCGGAACATTTCGGTGTGGAGGGTAAATTCTTGCCCGCAACGTATCGCGAAACAAATTTCGAAAATGCCAACGAATTGCCCGGTTGCCGTAGCATTTATTCCGCTATGGCGCTTGAAATTCGTAAGGCGATCAACTTCTACCGCTTTAACGGGGGCGGCAATCTCGAACATCTCCATTGTTGCGGCGGCGGCGTAAAAAATGCCGCGCTCATGGAAACGTTGCGTGCCAATTTGCCCCTTAAACTTACCGACCTCAGCGAGTTTTTCGGTGATTCGTCCGATAGCGATTCACCGCTCATTGCTGCCGCTGCCGGTTCTACTTTACAATAGGAGGTTTCTATACAATGCCTGTATCCAAAAAGAACGAGCAAAAACAAGAAACGAATGTACCGCAGCAAAATCAACCCGCAGTTGCTTATTACAAACGCAGCAGCAAGGACATCGCTCAATATCCGACAAAACGCGTCCTCAATCTTTGCATAAAGGAAAAATCCAATATGTCGCCCGAAGTTTTCCTCGGCATATTGGCGGCGATAATCGTGGTCGTTTTGCTTTTGGAATTTTTCGGCGTTTACCGTCCGTATCGTAGCCTCGAACTTGCTCAGGCGGATCTTGCCGACGCTCAAAATCATTTGCAACAAACTTACGACTCTATGAGCGATTATGACCAAGTCCATGACGATTATTATAAGTATAATTTTAACGAATTTAACAGCGCTCTTGCCGATAGATTGGATATTTTCGATCTTCTCAGACGCGAGATCTTCGGCAAAGCAAAGATAACTTCGCTTTCTATCAACGAGAATACCATAACGCTCAGCCTTACAGGCGTAAATCTCAAAGAGCAACTGCCCGAAATGCAAAAGAGCCTTTTGGCAGATCCGCTCGTCGCCGACGTTTTCAGTTCAAGTCAGGCTTCGCAAAACGATACCGCGCGTATGGTGATAACGCTCGTTGACGCGAACAAGGAGGTGGCTTAATATGACTAACAATGTTATGAATCGCCGTTTTACACTTCGCGAATCGATATTGATGGGCGTTCTTGTCGCTGTTCTTTTGGTCGGTTTGTTCTTTATGCTCGTGTACTATCCCGTAAAAAATCAACGGGCAGATATTCAGGCTCAGCTTGAAGACATTGAATTCAAACAGGAAGTTGCCGATATTCGCTACAATATGTATAAGCAATGGCAAGCCGAACTCGAAACTATTTACAGTTTGCCCGAGGACGAGCGTACCGTTATGCCCAAGCATACCGCCGCTCACGAACAGGAGATCCTTGCTATCGTCGGCGCTATCCTCGAAGGGACCAACGAATATACGACCAATTGGTCGATAACTCATAGCGATTCCATTTATCGCCGCACCTTGTCGTTCAGCTTCTCGGTAGCAAGCTTCGATACGGCGTACAGCGTCCTTGAAGAACTTACTTCGATAAGATCTCAGAACCAAAAGGTCAGAAGTCAGATTTCCAACATTAACGTTTCGCCCTCGTCGGGTAGTGTGGAGGACGATTCCCTGCGCGTAAACGGCACTTTGACTTTTTTCGAGGTCGAATGATCGTTATAACGTTTCACCCTCGTCGGGTAGTGTGGAAAAACGGCACTTGATTTTCTTCGAAGTCGAATGATCGTTTTCAAAATCTTTCGGTCGATAAACCGATCGATAAAAATCTTTATGGTAAAACAAATGCACCTCAAAAGTCATACGCTTTGTGGTGCATTTTTTCATGGTTGTTTGTTTTAGATCCTTGCTTTATCGATTTTAAATGCCTTTCAAAAGAAATTTCGATAACAGTATGAGTTCCTTGCAATATTGGTTCGATATCCTGTCTGCGATCGCGGAAGAAAGATCCCGACCGTAGTCATGCGAGGTCAAATTTCTGTCTTCGAGCATGTTTAACCAAATATCTTCATTTTGGATAAAATTCTCACTGTATGCAAGAGAAAGCACACCTTTGGGAGAGGGTATATTCGCAACATATCCTTGCTCGGTCATAAATTCGCGTAAAGATTTCCACGCAAGTTCAAATGTAAACTCAAATCGTTTTATAAGCGCGTCTTGATAAATGTCATTTTCGGAATTGCTTTTGTAAGCGGTATTGGCTTCGTTCAGACGCTTTAATGCCCTGGTAAAGTTGTCAAACTTGTCGTAGAATTTTTTCATAAATTACGATACCTTCTTTTCGTATATTTTCGATAAACCTTTCATCATGGTTCCCTTGCATGAAGATCAAATCTATTTTGTGCAGAGTAGGGAGCTCTTCTTCGGCTACATATTTAAGTTCGGTGATCTCGCTTTGGCTAAGCGTACCGTATATCGCTATATCGTAATCGCTTCGCTCCCGACTGTCGTCCCGCGCTCGTGATCCGAATAATACCGCACGTTCAACGTCGGGAAATTTGTCTAAAACGGATACCAACTTTTTGATCAATTTTTTGTCTACGTTCATATTTGCGCTCCTTGGGCGCTCAAAAACCCTTGCAAGCAAATTCTGCTTGTATTATAGCATGTTTTGAAACATAAAACAAGTTTTCATAATTCGTTTTGGAGAAAATTTCAATTCTCGGCAGGTCAAGTTTAAGATCATCGACATAAATAAAAACAAGCCTGAAAAGTTCAAGCTTGCTTTTATTTGGTGCGGTTGACAGGGGCGGCGGTCGCTTTGCTCCCTTGGTTGCGAGAGTAGAGCAAACTGCTCAATGTGCGCTGTCTTTCGCAACCGTGAACCTGCACGCTGGTAACTCGGCAGGTCAAGTCAAGATCATCGACATGAAATAAAAACAAGCCTGAAAAAGTTCAAGCTTGTTTTTATTTGTGCACCGAGGCAATTATAATCCGAACACGAAAGCTCGTCAAGGCTGACCGTTTGCGTTCCGTTTTTATAGTTAAA
>CANQFK010000038.1 GCA_947598585.1 uncultured Clostridia bacterium | reverse complement strand
ATTTCGAAAGCGTTATTGCCCACTTTCCTTTACCTGCTTACCTAAAACTTCGATTTTAGTCCCACTTTTTACATTTCTTTTGCCTCCTTAATTTTGTAATTTTGGGGTAGTTTTTATTTCGGTTTTTCCTTTTGGTTTCTATGCGTTACCTCTCACTTGGTAGCCAACGAGATTGCAGAAAAGTTCACGCATACTGAGAAATATTTTTCTCTCCCACTTGGTAGCCAACGAAAATGCACAAATTATAAAGAAATTCCGAAAATAATTTATCCCCTCACTTGGTAGGCAGCGAAAACGGCAAAAATATCACGCCAAATCTAAAATTTCATCAAACTTTTACATTTGCTCCGTCTCATCACGTTGTACGAAAAAGGAAGCCCCTCTCGAAACTTCCTTGATCGTTGCTATTCAGTTTTACTTTGCGCAATTTTATATTTTCGTTAGCACGATATACACGAATTTATTTCTCTTTCCAAATCTTTAAGAGTTTCAATTATATCGTCAAATGACGGAATTTCGCCGTAAATCATTTCTCTCATTTGTATATAATCTTTTTTTAGTTCTTCAAATCTATTGACTTCAGGCACAAGTTTGAATTTTCCGATAAGACAATCGTTATAACACGACCAATTACTTCGATAAAATTTACTTTTGAACAATATGACCTTTTCAAGCAAATCTCTGCCATTGAGCGACTCTCTCGATATTGAGTTTTGCTGAGCCGATATAAATCATAATAATGACGCGAATATCTTGTCGGCATAGCTTTAGCCAAATCACGATGTGCTTCGCTATGTAAAATCGTTGCCTTTTCCCAAAAAGTTCTTTGAGGCATAACTGTCAAAACATTTGTTGCTTTTTGCCTTAATGCAGTTGGTATTATATCGGCAATATACGGCGAAATACTTATTTCTTCTGATGGTGTCCAAGCGGCAAGCGGACCGATTTCCAAACTGATTTGCGGCTTTACATACTTTATATCATACAACTTCGGATAGAAGAAATTGATCATTTGCTTATTATTTACATCGATTTCAAATTCACATTTGCTACCAAGCAATACAGACAAGTTTTCTTGCAAATCGGTAAGAATTCTTTCCTTTATAAAACGTTCGGCTAAACCTTCCAAATACTTATTATATTCGTCTTGTTTAGTATTGCTCCTTTCCATGAGCGGCTCATCTTTGCCCACGCCCAAAATTCGCCAGTCCAAAATAAGATCTATATCTTCGGAAAATCGGTTAATTACATTAAAGCCTTTGGATAGACTTGTACCGCCCTTAAAAACAAAAGCATCCTTATATTTGGATTTATTGAACAAATAGTCGAGAATAAGACATACCCAAAAATCTTTTTCGATTATTGCCTTATGTATTCCTTTTTTAATCGACACATAATTGAAGACAAATTCTTTATCGTCATGGTTTAATTTTGCAAATTCGTACATTTTATACCTCGCAAATATCCCCTATTACGTCGCGAATCCAACGGTTTGTTTTATTCCGATCTCGGAGCAACTGCCCTTTCTCTTCTTCCGATAAATTGCTCCTCAAAAAAACAATATCGTCATATAGTAAATTTTCTCTACCAATAGCCTTTAGCGCCTGAATCAAAAGCCTGGTGATGGGAAAAAAATCCGCTATACTCCGGCTCGCCGAATGTTTAAATCTCAGTTCCACACCCGCTATAATATATGTCAAATACGGTCCATTGCTTATATAAGTATAACACGACGGCACTTGTCTGCTAAGTCCCAATAAATTGAGCGCAAGATTTCCGCTTGGACAGATAATCCAATTATAATTTCGGGCAAGAGCCTTTGCCACACTTTCTATATCCGGCAGTTCGTATTCATTAAAGCGCTTATTAAATCTCGGTCTATCGTATATGCCCCGAATAATACGCCGTATCTCACCGCTGTCTTCCAACCGATCCAAAGCTTTTCTTATAGCATCGTAACTTGCCAAATCCAAAAAATCCCCTATGCAAAAAGCTTTATAGCGGCTATATGACATTCTCTCTGTTATTAATTCTTGCAATGACTCCATTTGTATTCCTCTTGTCACTAAAACTATACAACTTTTGTGACAAAAAGTCAAGCAATTATAAAAGTATAATTTATTGATTTGATATTGGCTCGATCCGTCAAATGTGCTTGTTTATCCACGAAAGCAAGCCGTCGTAGTCCGTTTTGCCGCTTGCAAGCGACAAGCCGAGCGTAACGATCTCATCGTCGGTCGCATTCATGGGCAAACCATTGACTTCGAGAAACGTCATAAACGCAAGAACGCCTATCCGCTTGTTGCCGTCGAAAAACGCATGGTTTTGCACCAGACCGATCCCCAGCCGCGCCGCCTTTTCGACTACCGACGGAAAGAGCTTCTTTCTGCCGAACTCGGCATATGGAGCATGCAGTGCGGACTCAAGCAGGCTTTCGTCCCGAAGCCCGTCTGTCCCACCCGTTTCGGCTATAAGCAACTTGTGCAGCTTTTCGGCGCTCAACTTATCTATCTTTATCATTTTGCAAGCTCCTCAAAAGCCACCATGTGCTCCGAAAGTATGCGCTTAGCCGCTGCCTCTATCTTTTCTTCGTCGGATATAGCCGTTTGCGAAGCCGCTTTTTCGCCTTCGCCGCTCCCTATAAGTCTTTCGACCAAGGCGCGGTTTTCGCCTTGCAAAACGCTGTACATTTTGTAATAGCTCCGTTTAAGAGGCAGAAGTTTATCTTCTCTTCTAAACCGCTTGCTGTCTATTATGCCTCGATCCGATATTTCGTCGGTGACCGCTTCCAAAACTTTGCTTAAATTTCTTTCTTTTTTTGCGGATCTTCTTCTTTTGAAGTCGTCCAAAACGAAATTCAATGTCTCGTAAAATCGATCGATATCGCTTCGATAGACAGCGGCAAGGCACCAAGCGATCCGATATTCGGCATAGTCCGCCGAGCGCCGATGATACATATCTTTGCCTCTTCTTCGGTACAGAATATCGAGGTGCGACATAATGTACTCAATTAAGACGCAAAGCTCGTCCGACGTAAAAACATCCTTATCGACAAGCCGCTTGTACTCACCGTAAATTTGCCTTGTCAGTTGCGGCTCTTTTATACCCGAGCCGCGCTCTTTTTTGAACTTATTATAACTTCGCACGCCGCCAATGGGAACGCACGACTTATAGTCGAACTCGACCGACTTAACGACGCACCAGCTTGCTCTCCCGAGGCGCAATTCGAAATATCGGGACAAATCGTTCCGAAGTCCGGCGCTATCCGCATCGTCATCGAAAACAACTTCGTCGTTTGTGTCGATAAATCCGCACTCGACCCGACAAAACCGTCTGAATGCGGCAAATGCCTTTTCGCATTGCTTTACGGTCGCTTTTTCGCATTTGTATTCAAAAAATTTGTCATCCTCGCTTACCGCCGACACCTTTATCCCATCTATATAAATAAAAACTCTCATTTTTACTCTGTTTTCTTCCATAGTCTCCGCTCCATTATTCTCACCACATAAGCTCGGTGAATATCTCTTTTAAGGTATCAAAGCCTCGATTTATACACTCAAGGCGTTCCTTCTCGATATTCTCCCATTCCTCGCCGCTGACTTGCGGGCGCTCGGGTTCGAATCCGCAATCATAATCGTTGCGTTCTTCGCCGAACTTCAAAAATCTGTCGAACTCCCTTGCTACCGAAAGGACTTTTTCCTTCCAAAGCTTACCGGATGCTTCGACGGGCAGTCCTTCGTACTCCGGAAGATTGCCAACAGCAGGCGAATTGGCGGCAAAATATTCGAGATAGTCTCTTATGATCATGGCAAAATAGCGGTCGAGTTGCCAATGGATATCCCAATCGAAGTCTATGACTTTGAGCCTTCCTTCCACACGTTTGCACTTGCCGAGCGAAAGATTATCCAGCTTTTTATTGCGCGCCCTCTCCTTCGATCTGTAATATGCCCCGCTTAGTAATTGGAACTTTTCCTTTTTGATCATGAGATTAAGTCCGCACGAAAACTCGAATCTATCCAAAACGCTCGACATTTCGCGCGGCAAAAACTCCTCCGCTTTGTCTATGATCTCGCGCGGGACCCCGTAAAACGCCCCGGCGATCCCGCCCGTTATTGCGGCAATGGTATCGCTGTCTCCGCCCACCGAGATCGCATTACGAATTGCGTCCTCGAAGCCCGTTGACTCCAAAAATGCGACTATCGCAACAGGCACCGTCCCCTCGCACGTCGCGTCGAAGATCACGGGCTTGTCGCGCCACTCATCGAGCGTAAAATCTATATCGTAAAACTTTTTCGCATACGAGCGTATCTTCTCTTTGGTCGCGTTCTTTCGCGCGAGATAGACCGCGCCCACCGTGCAGACCGCGCCTTTTATCCCTTGCGGATGATTGTGCGTGACCGATGCGGAGATCTCCGCAAGCTCTTTGGCTTCCTTTAATGATGTCGCAAAATAACCTATCGGCGAAACCCTCATTGCAGAGCCGTTTCCATAGCTATTATACGGCTCGCTGTTTTCGCTACAGAGCCAATCGTTAAACATTTTGCCGTAGCCGGCGTACGGATATTGCCTCCCGTAACTTTTAAGAGCGTCTGTAAGCGCGCTGCGGAACTTCGCTTTGCGACCGTTCGGCTCACAAGACTTGTCGAGCGCCTCCGCGACCGCAACCGTCAAGACCGTATCGTCGGTAAAACGGCAGTCTTTATCAAACAAATCGAAATCTTTCGAGTTTATATTATTAAACTCGAATCTGCTGCCGACAATGTCTCCTATTATCGCGCCTAAAACGTTTTTTTCGTCCATAAGTTCCTCCTATTTGTCTCGATAGTATTCAAGGTCAAGATATGTCCCGCATGCATTTTTCGTCTCAATGCCGTCGCTATAGCGACCGCAGTACCACATATCCGTTATGTCGCCTTCGCGAAGCCTGCGTTCTTTTTCTTCATCCTTAATGTAGTAATTCCGCATTTTTACATCGGCAAAATTTTCTCTTGTAATTATTTCCTCGCCCCAAGTGCTTATTTTTGTAAGAACGAACGGCTTTGCGTCGGGAATTTCGAGTTTTGGCACAACGACGTCGCCATAAACGAACGGCGACGGAATATCCGCATACATATACGAAAAAGCGTTTAATAACTCGAACGTTCTGTGGTCGAATGTGTCCCAACAAAAAACGTCCAAAACCGTTCCGTCCGGCAAAATGCGAAGTTTGAGCGTTCTGTTCCCTTTCTTTTTTACTATCTTGTACTTTTCCGCTCTTTTGAGCGCATTAAAACACTCCTCGTATGTTTCGTACGCTCCGTCGCCGTCCGCCCAGCCGCCACGCTCCGTATAATACATATACGAATATCCGCCCTTTCCGTCATAGATCTCATTTATCAAGGCGTTTTGCTTTTTTATGAACTCGGTCAAAAAGGACGAAAGCGTTTCTCCGTCGAATATACCACTCTTCCGCTTGCCGAGCGGGTATGCGGGAAATTGCGAAATAAGTTCTTTGTACGCGCTGTGCTTAACGAAAAGCGGCAAATTGCGGTTATCGTGAACTATATACATCGCCTCTTCGGGCGTAAACTTATAGCCTATCTTAGCAAGGTATCCCTTTATATCATTTGAATTGAGAAATTTGCAATAGTCCATTATTCTCTCCGTTTTGTCTTATTATATCAATGAGATCTTACCCGAGCAGATCGGTCATGCCGTCAAGATACCACTCTTTGATCTGCTTTGCCGTATTCTCGGCTTCGACGGTTTTTATCAGGGCAAACAGCGTCTCGAGCCTTATTTCGTTTTTCAGATAGCTCGAAAGCGCCTTTAATATTCTGCCTCGTCCGATAAGTTTATCGTTATAAAACTCAAGGTCGAGGTAGGTGCCCGACACGCTGTGGTCGCAACAGATCGAAGTGTCCGTCAGAAAGTACCCGGCATAGAGCATATCCGACTCGTCGCCTTCTTCCAAATGACTCTTCCTTAGCCGTTTGTACGCAGCACGGTCCGCAACCCTCGGCACTTCGCGCGGGTCGCAATCCTTCAGCTCCTCGCCATCCCAATGCGGAAGGGACGTCAGAACAAGAACATCCTCGTACGGCTCGTGAAATTTTGAATCGCCGGCCTTTTCGTATATGGGTTTTACTATGTCCCCGAAGCGGAAGGGCGTGGGGATCTCGATATACAGCATTTCGAAGGCATCCGTCACCTTGTCGTCGCGTATCGACGATTGGGCGTCAAGTATTGTTCCGTTTGGCAAAAATGTCACGGATATCGCCTTCCCCGTATTTATAAACTTCTTTGTAATTTTTATTTTCTCGCAGTATTCGTCGCAATTTTCGGAAACGCATTCTTCAAACGTTCCGTATAAATCTTGGCAATCGATCCAACCGTCGCGCGGATTATATGTTTCGGCATAGTAGACGGCATTGTCGTCGGGTCTTTTGCACTCCTCGACAAACGAATCAATGTTCTGTAGGTATGCGTCAACAAAACTTTCGAGTGTGTGCCCTTTGAATGCTTCGAACCGTCTCTCTTTAAGTTTGTAGCCTCTGTTTTCCGAAACGAGCGCTTTGTACGCTTCTCGCTTTTCATCGAGAGTCCTGCTTCGGCTGTCGTGAATGACGTAAAGTGCCTCTTCGGGCGTAAACTTATAGCTTATCTTTATAAGGTGTTCCCTTATATCTTTTGAATTGATAAATTTGTAATAGTCCATCAATGTTTCTCCAAATCTTCCGCGTCCGATTTATTTATTCCGACCATAGCAAGCCCTTGTTTTGAATATTGAAACAGCGATTCGTCCATCCTTTGGCGCGCAGAATCGAACGTATGATACTTGTACGCATTGAGCAAAAGATCCTCGGTTATCTCGCCCTTCATAAATGCGGATAGCGCAAGAACGCTTTTGTTAGTGGGCTCGGTGGAAAATTCATAGTCAAGATAGGGAGCGAACGTGTCCAAAAAAACATCACCGCTTTCCGAAATCATATAGCCTAAAAGATACATATCGCTGACATCGCCGTACTCACGCCACTTTTTTATATTACGATCGCGCGCATTAAAATCAAGTTCGTTACACCTGCGGCTTTCGCGCGGCTTGTCGCCGCAATCGACAAATCCGTTTTCGGCAAGTTCCTTGCTTTCCCAGGTCGCCATATCGTTGAGAACGACGATCTTTTGTTCAAACGAATCGCTCTCTTCGAATGTCGACATTAAGATATCTCCGCGCCGAAAAGGCGTTGGGATCCCTATCCAGAACCACCCGAAAGCCTCGATAAGTCCGTCGCTAATATACTCGGCATTGACGGATAGGACGGTTCCGTCGTTAAGCATAGTAAGTTCGATTATTTTACGTCGCCCCAAATATCGCTTTTTTATTCTGACCTTTTCGCCGTCGGTAGCGGAAAGGCAGTCGCCAAATGACCCAAAAAGCAGATCTTTATCCTCGATCCAGCGCATTTTGCCGTCAAGGCATTGCGTGTAAGCCGAATAAGAATACACCGCGTCCGAAGAAGCGCTTTTACACTCCTCTACATATTCGTCTTCGATCTTTATGATCTTGCTCAAGAATTCCGAAAGAGGCTGCGTATCGAAGTCGCCGCGGCGCTTTTTGATTATATGATCGGGATACATTGCAATAAGCTCACGATACGCCTTATGCTTATCGGCAAGAGAAATATTCCGCGCGTCGTGCACTATAAAAGCCGCCTCCTCGGGCGTAAACTTATAGCCTATCTTTATAAGGTATTCTCTTATATCCTTTGAATTGAGAAATTTATAATAGTCCATTATTTCCTCCGCGATCTCCTTTTACATGAATTTTTTTGCCGCTTGCCATTATAATATCGTTTAACAGCTTATCGTCTGTTTTACCTTCGTTTATAAGCGTAATTATAGGCGTCAGAACATCCATTATCCCGTCTTTGTTCAGCTTGTCCAATAGTTCCTTTGAGAAAGGCTTAATATCGCTTTCGTGAAGAGTATCCACCCGAAAATATTGCCCGCCGTAGTAGTACGTCGGCAGATCCAATTCGAGCAGCCGATAGTGATTTTCCCATGGGCGCATGCGATCGATAGGAAGCGGCGGCGGAGAAAGTACAATGAACACCGTTTCGTCATAGTAACCGGTTGGAGCCCCGCAATATGTAACTATATCGCCGGGATGATACTTTGTACCCGATAAAGGCAATACATCCTCGACCCTGTACTCTATCCTCTTATCGGGATAAACAAAGTAGCGACTTAAGTCCGCGCCGTCATATCGAAAATAGCGCTCTATACGCAATTCTTTATCTTCCTCAAGCTCGGAAACAATGAGTTTGTAATAGATATGATCGGCTATGTATTGCTCTTTATTTTCGGAGTCGATAATAAGTTGCCCGTCCTCATGTGCAAAAACATCAGCCTTGCAGATCTCGTGCGACAATCGGTCAAAACGATTTACAAGATAATCTTTTGCGCTTTCGAAGTCAAAAAAGACTTCTCCGAATGCGGAATCCCTTTCCCAATCCTGCGAACCTGCAACTCTTTCGACATCGCGCACAACAAACCCATGTGCATAAAAAACCTTCGTTTTTTCTCCGCATTTTGGGTTTTACAATATATTGTGGTTTTTGACCCTCACTGCGGAGATTAAACGCCACATATTGTATTCCACAGCCATTTTTCCATTTCGCTTTTACGCATAGTTTAGCCGACTTTTACGCAGAGTTGGTTCATACAATTTTCACATTTCTCCCCTCTCTCTTGTCCGCTTTTTCGACTTTTTTTTCGGGCGAAAAGTTGTTGTTTACTTGCTTATTTTTCCACTCATCAACGTCAAAAAATGTGAACTGGCCCATGTATGACAATCCCCTCAGGCGCTTCGCGCCAGCTCCCCTTGCTAAGTGGCGCCTTTGATTTCCCCTTGATTTTTTTGCTTGCTTGTATTTTTTTCGAGTGAAATTGCGGAATTTTTGTCACAAAAAGACTTCTTTTAATGGGCGTTCATTGGGGTAAATAAAGAGGAATTTACACAGTCTATTGGCATCTGTTATGGGGCTACA
>CANQFK010000037.1 GCA_947598585.1 uncultured Clostridia bacterium | reverse complement strand
AATTTTCAGACTATGATACCGAGAGAACTTTTAGAGGAAATCAACGGTTATCTTAAAGAGAACAAAATAACGAAGGTCGAACTCATACAGGCTGGGTACGATGCGTTGCGTTCTCGTGCCGAAACTGACAAGAAAGAGGACTAAACCGCCTAAAACTAAATAAAAACATAGCCGAACGGCGTAACTGAAACGGTTACGTCGTTTTTCTTTTGTCCTATCCCTATGGAGCAAATAGGAAGGAGAAGATGTTGATAGCGCGGGTAAACATGACGATACGGACGACAACGCCTGACATTTTACCGCTTGGAATGTACGAGAGAAATCGAACAGCCTATTGATTACGGCAGGCTGTAAAACCGAATAAAAACGACAACGACGTGACTGAAACGGTTGCGTCGTTTACTTTTACCTTATTTTGTCTTACCGTGGGGCTGTTTCGGGGCGGGGAGATAAAAATTTCGGATAAGGCTCATAATTTGCGCCGCATGAACGCATGCTAATAAGAGTTTAGGAGGACAACATGAAAAGAACTTTAACTCATTTGCTTGCCGTTATGCTTATAGTTTGTCTTTGCGCAACTTTTATGACGGCATGCGAACTTATGGAAGAAAGATATTCCGTTACTTACGTTTCGGGCGGCGGAATGGGCGATGAGCCCAAGGCGGAAAAATACGGCGAGGGCGATACCTTTACCGTGAAAGGCGGCGACGTATTTACCCGCGACGGCTTTACGTTCGTGGGCTGGAATGACGGCGAAAAGACCGTTCAACCCGATTCGGAGTACACTATGCCCGCAAAGGACGTGGTATTTACGGCTCAGTGGCAACAGGTGCAAAACAAGACGCTCGACGGAAAGTGGTCGGGCGCGCAGCTCGACGGTAAAGATATCGTGGACACGGACGTCATGTTCGACGTAGAAGCCACGATAAAACGCGACGGCGAAAACGGCATTTACGTCGTATTGAGCCTCAGCGCCGAAGCGAACGACAAGAATGTCGGCGGTTCGGATAGCGAAAGCGGATCTCAAAGCGGAGAGAATGATCGAAACGACGATAATCCCGAGGACAACTTGAATCCCGACAACGAGGGCAATCCCGAGGACAATATGAATCCCGAGGTCGACGCGGGCGAAAACGGAAATAACAACGCTCAAAACGGTGAAACAAGCGGCAACGGCGGTAACGGTGAAACGAGCGGTAACATGGGCAGCGGCAACGGTGAAAGTCAAAGAATGACGATGTGCGCCGCGCTCTATATGAGCAAGGACGAAAACGGAAGTTTTTCGTCGGAAGGTTTTTCCTTGAAATTTGCCGATGAAAAATTGACGTTGACCGTCAATCTCGGTTCGTCTGACGCTCAGAAGATAGAGTTCGAAGAATGGTCGGCACTCGGCACCGCTCCTTCGGTGGACGGCACATACAGCGCCGAGGACGAAAACGGCAACGTTTATACGATAACTTTCGGTGAAGATCCGAGCTTGTCTATAACTGAACCGTCATCGCAGGCTCCCGATATGGGCAACAGCGGCGACGGCAACGGCGAAGACAGCGGCGTGGGACAAGGCGGCGACGACAGCGGTGCAGGACAAGGCGGCATGGGACAAGGCAGCGACGACAGTGGCATGGGTCAAGGCGGCGACATGGGTTCGGAGGACAGAGATGAGGAAGGATCCATGGATATCCGCCGTTACGACGACATGAGATCGCGAGATAATGCTTTTGAAAAGAATTATGACAATGAGATCATGCCTATCGACGGAGATGACATGACCGACGGCAACGGCGAAGACAGCGGCATAGGGCAAGGCAGCGACGACAGCGGAGCAGGTCAAGGCGGCATAGGACAAGGCGGCGACGACAGCGGCGCAGGACAGGGAAGCGAGAGCGACGGCAATATCGATATCGAGATCGAATCGGTAGGCGAATATCTGGTGGTATTTGTAAGCGAAACCAACGAATCGAATGAAACAGAACTTTATTCCTTGCTTGTGCTTTACGAAGAGAACGGCGAACTTGTCGGCAATACGGGCGAGGGAGAGCGTTTGGTCTTTACCGAAACGCAAGCCGAATGATATAACGAAAAAAAAGGTCGGAGCCTATCGCTTCGGCCTTTTGCTTTGAGCGGGATCGTTATCGCTTGAACGGCAAAAAATCCTCGTCGTCCGTTTTATCGTATATAAAATCACGACCTATAAGCATGGCGCGATTTATGGAATTTTTGCCGTATTTTGAACGGATCTTGTCTATGGTCTTTTCCAATATCTCGTTTTTGTTTTCCTGCGCGTCGAACATGCTCGTTTGCACAAATTCTTCGCTGCTCAGACCGAAAACCGACACGGTGATGGTGCGCACGGGCTTTACGGCGAGCGTTTTGTACATGGCGAAAGCGGCTTCGGTTATCTTGTCCGAAGTGTTGAGGGGCGGAACGGAGGTCTGTTTGCTTACGCCGCTGAGATCGGAAAAACGCACATGTATCGCGACTCCGCTGCCTTTCACCTTGTATTTGCGCATACGAGTGGCGACGAGGTCGGACAAGTAGAAGATGAGCGCTTTTCCGTCCTCCGCGGAAGTTATGTCCTTTACCGCCGTCATGCCGTGTCCCACAGACTTGATAAGGCGAGAGATATGCGCCTTTCGGACGGGCTCGTTGTCCTCGCCGCGCGCGCTCAGCATGATATGCCTGCCGTTTATCCCGAGGTGCGAAACGAGCAATTCCTCGCTTGCGGCAGCGAGATCGCCTATCGTGAAGATGTTCAATTTTTTCAATTTTTCGCTTGTCTTTTTGCCCACCATAAGCATATCGGAGGCGGGAAGCGGCCAGACGAGTTCGCGAAAGTTGTCGCGGCTTATTACCGTGGTCGCGTCGGGCTTTTTCATATCGCTGCCGAGTTTTGCGAACACCTTGTTGAATGAAACGCCCACGCTCAGAGTAAGTCCGAATTCCCGTTTTACCCGTTCCCTTATAAGGTCGGCTATGTCCTTTCCGCCGCCGAACAGGCGAGTGCAGCCCGTAATGTCCAACCAACATTCGTCCGACCCGAACGGTTCCACCATATCGGTATAGTGAGTGTAAAGTTCGAAAACGGCTTCCGAATACTTCATATAATGGTCGAAATGCGGCGTGACGACGACAAGTTCGGGGCATTTCTGTTCCGCCTGCCATATTACGTCGCCCGTTTTTACGCCGTAACTTTTGGCAAGTTCGTTTTTTGCAAGGACGACGCCGTGTCTTTTTTCCTTGCTTCCCGCAACGGCGAGAGGGACCCCTTTGAGTTCGGGATCGAGGGCGCATTCCACCGAAGCGTAAAAGTTATTGAGATCGCAATGCAAAATTATCCTGTCCATATAGGTTCCGCCTTTTTGTCGCGTGCCTGTTTATATTAACCATTATATCATACTCTGTCAAGCCTTTAAGTCGCGTCGGCTGTCGCTAAAAAGGGAAGTAATGTAATTATATTACGGAATTTGTAGATTGCGTGAAATAATATTGACTAAATCGAATAATAATGGTATAATACAAGCAGAAATGCTTGCTTGCGCGTCGCAACACGACCAAATGAGGTTGTCTTAGGGGAAGCCTAAGACGAACCTTTGAAGGTCGGTTGCTCCTTTCCCCAAAAATGTTAAACATTTTCGGGGACCCCGAAAGACGCGCGTAGATGAGCAAAAAACATTTTGCGAAAACAAACAAGGCGGCGAAAACCGTGTATAATTTATTTTTGGGTTTTCTATTCTAAAATAAAATCGGAGGTGGCGATGTTGGCGATTAAGCAACTGAAAAAGGCTCTCATAATGGTTATAATATCCGCACTTATAGGCACGTCGGTCACTGTTTTGATTGCATTGCTTTTTGGAAATCAAATGCAATTCATGACAATTCGATGCTATTTGATCGGAGCGTTTGCCGCATTTATCACATGTATATCTATGCGTGGAATTTTGCGCGAAAAGAGCTACTTTGATCAAGCCGAATTAAAAAACGGCAAAGGTTTTTGGATAGATAAGATAAGAAACCGAAAGTTTGTCAATAAAACCTCGGCGCGTCTAATGCTTGTGCCGTATATCGTTCTCGGCTTGGGCATAATGGTCGCTATCTGTATCTTTGATAAGCAACTTCAAAGCGGCAGTAGTTACATAGGTCGATCGGCGCTGTGTGCGTTGCTTGCAGCCGTTTCCGTTGCGCTTGTGACATACGCCGTATTAAGTATGTTCTCTATCAAGGCATGCAAAAAGTGCGGCGCCGTAAATGCTTTGATATTGACTGAAAACGCCGAACATATTTCTTCGGTTGCTTATGCTTCATATCGAATGAGCGCGTCGCCTGTTCCATTGATCAGTATGCTGAGCCCCATTCGCGGCAGAGTTGAAAATCACTGTGATTTCTTGATATGTCATTGCGCTTCTTGCGGCGAAGAAGAAACGGTGACGCAATTTTACGGTTCCGACTGGTCGGCGCTTTAACGTTTTATAAAAAACGGAATAACGAATTCGCTCAATTACTTGACCTATTTTCGATTAAGTAATATAATTTAGCCATGGATTTTGAACTTGTCAGCAAATTCAAGCCGACGGGCGACCAACCCAAGGCGATCGAAACTCTTACCGAGAATGTTCTTAACGGCATAAAGAGCCAGGTCTTGCTTGGCGTGACGGGCAGCGGCAAAACTTTTACTATGGCTAACGTCATAAAAAATCTCAATCGACCCGCGCTCGTGCTTGCGCACAACAAGACTCTCGCGGCGCAACTTTGCAACGAATTCAGAGAGTTTTTTCCCAACAACAGAGTGGAGTTTTTCGTTTCCTACTACGACTACTATCAACCCGAGGCGTATATCGTTTCCTCGGACACATATATCGAAAAGGACCTCGCCATAAACGACGAGATAGACAAATTGCGTCATTCGGCGACTTGTTCGCTCCAAGAAAGGCGCGACACTATCGTCGTGTCCAGCGTGTCGTGCATATACGGCTTGGGCGCGCCAGAGGACTATTATCGCATGAGCATTTCGCTTCGCCCGGGCATGACTATGACGCGCGATGCGCTCATTCGCCGATTGGTCGAGATAAACTATAAGCGCAACGATGTCGAATTTGCGCGCACCAACTTTCGCGTCAAGGGCGACGTGGTGGATATTTTCGTCGCGTCGTCGAGCGAGATCGCCGTTCGCGTGGAATTTTTCGGCGACGAGATAGACAGCATAAGCGAATTCGAGGCGGTAAGCGGACACGTCGTCAGCAAGTTGAAACACGTCGCCATATTTCCCGCAAGCCATTACGCGGTGGAGCAGGAGCGCATAAACAAGGCGGCGACGGAGATTCAAAAGGACCTCGAAGAGAGAGTGGAGTTCTTTCGTAACAGCGGAAAG
The DNA here is from genome assembly GCA_947598585.1 of uncultured Clostridia bacterium. Taxonomy (GTDB): domain Bacteria; phylum Bacillota; class Clostridia; order Christensenellales; family Pumilibacteraceae; genus CAG-552. Next base: position 4,325 of record CANQFK010000037.1, on the reverse strand, counting down.
CTGCTCGAAGCGGAACGCCTCGAACAAAGAGTGACATACGACCTCGAAATGATGAGGGAAATAGGCTATTGCAGCGGTATAGAAAACTATTCGCGCTACTTTGACGGCAGGGCGCCCGGCGAACCTCCGTTCACGTTGCTCGACTATTTTCCCAAGGACTTCATACTGTTCATAGACGAAAGTCACATGACCATTCCGCAGATAAGGGCAATGTATCACGGCGACCTTGCGCGCAAGACCAGCCTTGTGGACTACGGGTTCAGGCTGCCTGCGGCGTTCGACAATCGCCCATTGAACTTTACCGAATTCAACGACAGGATAGGGCAAACGATATACGTTTCGGCTACTCCCGCCGAGTACGAACTCGGCAAGGCGAACGGAGCTGTCGCCGAACAACTCATTCGCCCCACGGGGCTTATGGATCCGCCCATAGAGGTGCGCAAGATCGAGGGACAGATAGACGATCTGCTTTCGGAGATAAAGGCGACGACGGCAAAGGGCGGCAGAACGCTCGTCACCACGCTCACCAAGCGAATGTCCGAAAGCCTTACGAACTACCTCGGCGATAACGGAATAAAAGTCAAATATCTGCACTCCGATATCGACACAATGGAGCGTATCGAGATAGTAAACGGTTTACGGCGCGGCGACTTCGACGTGATAGTGGGCATAAATCTTCTCAGAGAGGGATTGGATATCCCCGAAGTGATGCTCGTCGCCATTTTGGACGCCGACAAAGAGGGTTTTTTGCGCAGTTCGACGGCGCTCATTCAGACAGTGGGCAGGGCGGCGCGAAATTCGGAAAGTCGCGTCTTGCTGTATGCGGACGTCATAACCGATTCCATGAAAGTCGCCATGGACGAAACAGCCCGCAGGCGCAAGATACAGGGCGATTACAACAAAGAACACAACATTACGCCAAAGACGATCGTCAAGGAGATAGCCAACTCTCTCGAAATAACTTCCAAGGTCACCAAGGTGGACTTTGACGACATACCTCAAAAGATAGACAAGCTCAAAGCCATGATGGCGGTGGCGAGCAGTACGCTCGACTTCGAAACGGCTATAAAACTCAGGGAGCAGATACAGGAACTCAAAAATCTGCAAACAAAACTGAAAAAGGAAAAGAAAAATGGACAACATAGTAATTAAAGGCGCAAAGGAAAACAATCTCAAAAACATAAGCACTGTCTTGCCCCGCAATAAGCTCATAGTGTTTACGGGACTTTCGGGCAGCGGCAAGACAAGCCTTGCTTTCGACACCATCTTTGCCGAGGGGCAGCGCCGCTATGTCGAATCGCTTTCGTCTTACGCCCGATTGTTTTTGGGGCAGATGAACAAGCCCGACGTCGAAAGCATCGAGGGACTTTCGCCCGCCATATCCATAGATCAAAAGACCACCGGCCGCAATCCGCGCTCTACCGTGGGCACCGTCACCGAGATCTACGATTATCTCCGCCTGCTTTATGCGAGGGTGGGCACCGTCCATTGCCCCAATTGCGGAAAGGAAATTTCGCAGCAGTCGATCGATCAGATCCTCGATCGCATTTTGGCGTATCCCGAGGGCAGCAGGATAATGATAAACGCCCCTGTCGTTCGCGGCAGAAAGGGCGAATACAAAAATATGTTCGCCGATTTCCAAAAGAGCGGCTATGTGCGCGTAAACGTGGACGGAAAAGTGTACGGGCTCGACGAGGAGATAGTCCTCGATAAACAGGTAAAGCACAATATAAGCGTGGTCGTGGACAGGATCGTCGTAAAGGACGGGATACGCACCCGACTTTCGGACAGCGTGGAAACGGCTTTGCGCCTTGCCGACGGGCTTGTCGTCATAGATAACGAAGGCAAGGAGGAGCTGTTTTCCACCAAGTATTCCTGCCCCGATTGCAACGTTTCGATCGCCGAAGTGGAGCCGCGACTGTTTTCTTTCAACAGTCCGTTCGGAGCGTGCCCCGAATGCAGCGGGCTCGGCTTTTTGGAAAAGATAGATCCCGAACTCATTTACGGCGACGGGAGCAAGAGTTTGCGAGAGGGCGCGCTTACGATCACGGGGTGGAACTTCGACAGTAACTTTTCGAATATGTACTTCGAGGCGCTCTCCAAACGATACGGTTTTTCGCTCGATACGCCTTTCAGGGATCTGTCGGACGACGTAAAACAGATCCTTCTTTACGGTAATGGGGGCGAAAAACTCAACCTTTCGTATAACTCATATAATTTTCAGGGCAGCTACATGGGATCGTTTGAGGGCGTGGTGAACAACCTCGAACGCAGATATCGGGAAACCACGAGCGATTACGTCAAAAGCGACATATATCGTTTTATGCGCACTTCGCCATGCCCCGTCTGTCACGGCAAAAGATTGAAAAAAGAGGCGCTTTCGGTCACGGTGGGCGGCATGAACATCGCGGAAATATGCACGCTTTCGATAAAGGATCTCGATAAATTTTTGAGCGAACTCGAACTCGATCCCACAAAGACCATAATAGCGAGCGGAATACTCAAAGAGATAAATGCAAGACTGAAATTTTTGTCCGACGTCGGGCTCGACTATCTTACGCTTTCGCGCGGAGCGGCAACGCTTTCGGGCGGCGAGGCTCAGCGTATCAGGTTGGCGACCCAGATAGGTTCGGGGCTTACGGGCGTATTGTATATCCTCGACGAGCCGAGCATAGGTCTGCACCAGCGCGACAATCGCAAACTCATCGATACGCTCATCAGGCTGCGCGATCTCGGCAATACGCTTATCGTGGTCGAACACGACGAGGAAACGATAAGAAGCGCCGATCATATCCTTGACATAGGTCCGGGCGCGGGCGTTCACGGCGGCATGATAGTCGTCGAGGGCGATCTGAAAAAGATATGCGAATGCAAGGAATCGCTCACGGGCGCGTATCTGCGCGGCGACAAAAGGATAGAAGTCCCCTCCGTCCGACGCGCTCCCAAGGGCTTTATAACCATAAAGGGCGCAAAGCAGAACAATCTCAAAAACATAACGGTGAAAATCCCGCTCGGAGTTCTCACCGCGGTAACGGGCGTATCGGGCAGCGGAAAAAGCACGCTCATAAACCAGACGTTGAGCCCCGCAGTAAGCAACGCGCTTATGGGCACAAGGCTCCCCGTCGGCAAACACGACGGCATAGAGGGGCTCGAACAGGTGGACAAGATCATCGTCATCGACCAAAGCCCGATAGGCAGAACTCCCCGCAGCAATCCCGCCACATACACGGGCGTTTTCACCTTTATTCGCGACCTGTATGCGAAAACGCAGGACGCTATGCAGCGCGGATTCAAGTCTGGCAGATTCAGTTTTAACATAAAAGGCGGCAGATGCGAGAATTGCGGCGGCGACGGAATAATCAAAATAGAGATGAATTTCCTGCCCGACGTTTACGTTCAATGCGAAGTGTGCAAGGGCAAACGCTACAACAAGGAAACTCTCGAAGTCAAATACAAGGACAAGAGCATCGCCGACGTCCTCGATATGACCATAGAGGAAGCCATGAACTTCTTCGAGAACATTCCGTCCGTATACAATAAGATACGCACGCTTTACGAAGTGGGCTTGGGATACATCAAACTCGGACAGCCTGCGACAACGCTTTCGGGCGGCGAGGCTCAGCGCGTAAAACTTGCGACCGAACTCAGCCGCAAATCGACGGGCAAAACGCTTTATATCCTCGACGAGCCGACGACGGGCTTGCATGTCGCGGACGTGGACAAACTCATTCAGATAATGCAGAGATTGACCGCTAACGGAAATTCCGTAGTGGTCATCGAACATAACCTCGACGTCATCAAGGTCGCGGATCATATAATAGACCTCGGACCGGAGGGCGGGGACGGCGGCGGAGAGGTCATAGCCGTCGGCACTCCCGAAGAAGTCGCAAACGCAGAGAAAAGTTATACGGGACAATTTTTAAAGGATATTCTGCGTAGGAACTGATCTTTCGCGGACAAAAGGATATCCTGCGTAGGAACTGATTTCTCGCAAAACAAAAGATCCCGAGTAGGAACTGATCTATCGCAGACAAAAAGTCCCGATCGTAAATAAAAAACGCTATTTGCGTTCGCCGCTTTCTCTAAAAGCGGCATTTTTTTGCGCTCCCGATCATGCGAAATGTATAATTGCACAATATGCAAATTTTTATTGTCAAAAAAGTACAATAAACGCGTAAAAAATCTCAAAAAAAGCAAAAAAAGGCTAAAAAATTCGTTGACAATTCATTTCGAGTGTGGTATTATACATAAGCTGTCCCGAAAGAGGGGGTAGCGATGGACATTGAAAAGTAAACAGCGAAGCGAAACAAAAAACACAAACAACA
>CANQFK010000036.1 GCA_947598585.1 uncultured Clostridia bacterium | reverse complement strand
CCGTTTTCTATCACTTCGATCGTCTTTTTCAAAGCCTTATTCCCCGATTTGAATTATTTCTTTGAAATTTCCTTTACAACATGGCAGGGATTTCCGACCGCCACGACAGAGGCGGGAATATCCTTCGTGACGACCGAGCCGGCTCCGATAACCGCGTTGTCTCCGATCGTCACGCCCGGCAAAACGGTCACGTTTGCGCCCAGCCAGACGTTACTGCCGATTTTGATGGGCTTGTCGTTGAATACGCCTTTCAGACGCTCGTCGGGGTCAATCGAATGGTTGGTGCAAATGAGTTTGCAACCGGGACCAATAAGAGCGCAATGTCCGATGTCGATGATATTTGTATCGAGGAAGGTGCAATCGTAATTGATCATCGCCATTCCGTGAAAGCGGATGTTTTTGCCGAAACTGCAACGGAATCCGTCCTCGATAAAGACATATTGGTTATAGCCCGTCACAAGCTCTTTGATGATCTCCATCCTCTTGGGGTCGGACGGTTTGAGAAAGTGAAGCTCGTGGAGCATATCCTTTACCTTGCTTTGAAAGAGGAATACCTCTTTGTCCCTGCGGTCGAACTGCTCGCCCGAAAGCGCTTTTTCAAGTTCGGTCATACCTTTACTCCTCCACGATTTGGACGGCGTACTTTTCGTCAAGTCCGCGCTCATGTAAAAAGGCGTTGAACTCGGCGGCAAGCTGCTCGGCGGAGTATTCGGCGGGTTTTGCGTTAGGTGTTACGTTGTGCGCGCGGATGCTTGCCTGCGTCTTTGCGTGAAGTTCGTCAAGTTTTCTTGCGGTGTCCGCGTTCGCATTTGCCGCGCCGCGCTTGATGTTCTCAATGACAAGTCGGCACTTGGCTTTGAAACCTTTGGTGTGCAAGAACTCGCGGAACTCCTTATTTTCCTCGGAATTTTTGACGGCTTCGATATTCGCCTTGTCCTGCTCGTGTTGGCGGCGGGTATTCTCGCCCATTTGCTCGAACGCTACCTTGAATTTTGCGACGATGCCTTTTGTCTTACAAAATTCTTCAAACTGCTTTGCGATCTCCTCTTGACTGACTGCGTAGTCTGCATTGTAATTTTCCATTTTCTTTCTCCTTATTTCTATAAAATTTTTATTCTTTTCGGAATGTTTTAAGAGTATTCCGAGTTGCTCTTCATAGGTCTTTGCCGAAAGGAACTCCATGAAGTCATCCATTGTGAGCGCCGAACCATCGGCTTCCGCTTTCGCCGACAACTTTATGATTTTGATCTTCTTTGTCATATCCCCTCCGCATCCTTTGATAAAAGTTTAACACGGTTTTTTCGGGAACACCACAACATAAATCCCGAAAAGTGTTGGTTTAAAAAAAGTTTTTCGGACAAAACCGTACAAAGTCTATTTTTTAATTGTATTTTACAGAGAAACATGATACAATACACAATAAGGAGTTAATCATGAACAAATCCGAAGCGAAATTCCATAACACCGCGGTAAAAATGGACGACGCGCTCGTCCTGCTGCTCGAACACAAAGATTTTAAAGATATTTCCATTATGGATATATGCGAAAAGGCGGGCGTCAACCGCTCCACCTTTTATGCGCATTATGATAATTTATTTGACCTCTTAAAAGAAACGCAGGAACGCGCCGTGTCGGATTTTTTCGAGTCTTTCGGCTCCTCGTTAGGCGCCGCAGACTTTTCCAAATTGACGGCGGACGAACTTGTCTTTATCTCCCCGCAATACCTTGTACCCTATCTTACCTTTGTCAAAAAGAACAGACGACTGTATGAAGTGTACAACAATTCGGGTGCATTTCAGATCGGCGAAATGGATCGTCAGCTAATCGAAAGCGTCTTTGTGCCTATATATGCGAAAAACGGCGTAACGGACAAGCGCGTCGTGGAATATATGTCGCATTACTTTATCAGCGGCGTTACCGCCATTACTATGGAATGGGTAAAGCGCGGGTGCGAGGACGATATACTCTTTATCTGCGAAGTCATATCTATCTGTGTGCGTCCCTCAATGAAGGCGCCTTTGAAATAAAGAACATGAAAAAACTTCTCGAATTTTTCAAAAAGCCGCCTCTATGGCTACTCCTCGTTCTTGCCGTTATCGGGATCGGCGCGACGGTGGGCGGAACGATGTTTATGACGCAGGAGAACCTGTCCGCTTATATAGTATGGGGATATACCTTGCTCTGCGTAATGAGCGTGACCATAGGCTATTGCATTTACGGTTTTGTCATTATATTCCCCGATTTGAATGAGCGGGCATTGAAATGGTCTGAAAACAAGACGTTTTGGAACAGAGTTTTCACCGAATACGGCTTCCGCACGATCTTGTTTTCTATCGGCTCGTTTGCGATCAATCTCGCATTCGCCGTCTACAACGGCTCGGTCGCGATCGTGATACACTCGATTTGGTTCGGCGCGCTCGCCTCGTATTATATTCTTCTCATTGTGCTTCGCGGGATCATTCTCGGCTATCACATTTTCCGCAGGAAAGCCGTCAAAGCGGGTCAAACGGAAGCTGTTACCGAACTGAAAGATACGCGCATTTACCGCATTTGCGGGATCGTTTTGCTCTTGCTGCCGATCGCTCTTTCGTTCGCCATTTTACAAATGGTACGGGAAAACGATTCGTTTGTCCATACGGGCATTACGATCTACGCTTATGCGATCTACGCATTTTACAAGATCATCGTGTCGATTTACAATTTTGTCAAGACGAGGCGAAGTAGTGAGATGACCGTGCGGGCGTCAAGGAATATCAACCTTGCAGACGCTTTTGTTTCTATCCTTGCTTTGCAGACGGCGATGTTTCGGGAGTTCGACACGGCGGGCGATGTCGTAAACGTCGCCATCATAAACGCCGTAACGGGAGCGATCGTCTGTGCGCTCACCGCTGCGATCGGCATTTTTATGATCGTCATTGCCGCAAAAAAGACGAAACGGTGAACGCATGAACGATGAACATTAGGATCAAATAGCGGCGAAAACAGCGAGGAAAATTTCCTCGCTGTTTATGTATTTTCCTATGGAACACACCCTTTGATCGATCTTTATTTGTCTATCTGTCGGTCATCTTACGATCTCACAGCGATAAATGCCGCGCGAGGTCGAAGTCGACATATCCTCGGTAAACACATGACGCACTTCGACAATTCCGACGGACGAGAGCGTTTCGAGCAACTGATTTATAGGTTCAAGACATTGATCCGCTACGGCTTCGAGATTTTCGACCGCGCTATCCAATCCTATTATATCGATAAGCGTCTGACGCGCCTTTTTGTCCATTCCGTTGATGATAAAGTATGTATATTCGAACTTGCCGCTACTCTCGTTGAATCGAAGTACGAACGTTACGAGCATCTGCTCGGGCATCATTTCTTTGATATTCTCGGGAAGCGTTTCGGTCCCGTCGGCGGAATCGAACTTATCGAATTTTACGCTTGCGGTAAGCGTCATATAAGTCTTGTCCTCATCGAGCCCGTATCCGAGCGCCTCGAACTTCTGTCTGTCGCCAAGCTGTTTCTGCGATCGGGAATTTGCCGTGATGATATTCAATTCGAGCACCTCTCCCACCTTGTCTTTGAGGCTGTCCTTGATAAATGCTCCGAACTCGCTGTCCGAAATGCCGCTTGCGAAAATCTTACTTTGTATTTCACTCAGATCCATCGGATTTTCGTCAACGGGATTCAAGACGGAATTTTCGATAAATTCATCGGCATTATTGTTGCTCGTACGGAATACGCCCTCGAACGCGGCTTTTACGCTCGCGCCGCCGTCGCCATAACCGCCTTCAAGCACTATGCTGTCGATGATCTCGAATATGTTGGGCAAAATCAAGCCGTCGTCGCCATATGCAAAACTTATATTTCTGTCTTCTATCTTAAAGAACTCGTCGCGAATGGTACCGCCCACTACGGTGAGATCGATGTCCATATCGAGCGCTTTCAGCAAATCGAATATTTCATTGCTTACCGTTTCGTTGTCGTTGATGATGATCGTGCAGTCCTCGGAATCCTTGCTTGTGATATCTATCTTCAAGGTTATGAGCGAGGGCTTGTCGGGAAGAATGTCCTCAACAAATTCCCCTATCGAATCCTTGTCGTGCGGGAGCAGATCCTTTATAGTCGCGCGGACATTTATTTTGAGGAATTGCGCTCCGTTCTCGCGAGCAAGTTCCACAAACAGCAGGTCATCGATATCGAAATCTCCGAGCGGGCCGTAATCTATGTCGCCGCTGAGCTCTATCATCTGCTTTATGAACGCGGTGAGCATATCGCCCGCCTCGACGTCGGGATGATCCACTTTCGTCTTATTGGCGATATTAACTTTGAGCGTATCCTGCCAACCGTCGTCTGCCGACGCGTAACTTTCCAGCTTTACGGGATCGACGAGGTCGTAAACGTTGAGTCCGTCCACCTTGCCCGGGTCGTCGAGTTCGACGATTTTAAGCACATGGAGAATTTCTTCGAGGGTATACGATCCGCCGTCGCTTGAAGAGGACAGCGCGTATTTGTTCTCGATCTCGTCGAGAAGCGCCTGTTCGCATGCGGCATTGTATCTTGCCACCGCGTCCGCCTCGGAGAAGAATTTGTATTTGCCCTCGTCGAAGATCTTGCCGTCGGTTATGAGTTTGAGGCTTCTTTCTATCTTGTCGGGATCTATATATCCCCTATCGCTTTCGGTCTTGTCGCCGTTTATGACCTTGCTTAATGCCGCATAAACGTTGGGCAACATAAGTCCCGACGAGGAAATTTCAAGTCCCGGCAACACTTTGCTCAGATTGTTTATGACATCTCTTATAGTGACAAGGTTGCCGTCGATATATTCGCTTAGCGTGATGTTGTTGCCCTCGTCGTCCTTGAACGCGCCGAACGCGATGAGCAATTTGTTGATAACGCCTATATCGTTGCCGTCAAGCAAAAATTCGGTAGGTTTATAGCCCTCGTCGTCCACTCTGAGCGTGATATCGAACGCCGCCTCCGCAACAAAGCGTTTTGGAAGGAGATTGCGGACTATTTTTTGCACCGTCTTATCGCTCGTCAGTCCCGACACAAGTCCCGGGACGTCAATGTCGAGCGCAACGTGTATTATCTCGTGATCCTTGCCCTTATACTTCGCGTCCTCGATATAAACGTATTCCACGTCGATATTGTTGCGGAATTCTTCGCCGTCGGTTATCTTCATAAGGAGAGCCGCGAGCATTTTGTCGTCGAACGAAACGCCGATAGCATCTCTGCCGAGGATATCCTTGATCTTCTGCTTATCGAACATTTCCACCGCTTCGTCCTTATCGAACGAATCGGAGAAGTTATCTATTATCTCGTCTACCGTATATTCGTCTTTGAGCCCGTATTCATGCGAAAATCTGTTGAGTATGTATTTTTCGTACGCGTCGAGAAGTTCGGGGGATACCTCTGCGACATAATACTGAGGTCCCTTGTCCTCTATCACAGGTCCGCCGCTGCTCAGATCCAGACTTCCGTCGGGATTGCGCCTGAATTTGACGTTCTTGTACGCGTGCTCGTTGCTTTCGAGCGATTTGAGATACGTTTCGTTTTGATCGCTCAAAATGAGTTTGAAAGTTTGAAGAATATCTATCGCCTCGATCTGCTCGGACGGATCTTTGAGTTGCTCGCTGCCGTCGTCCGATCTGACATAATTGAGTTTTGCGGCGTCGATTATAAATTGATAGATATTACAGTTTATCCCGCCCTCGACAAGTATTTTTCCGAGTTGAAGATCGTCGAGAGTTTTCTTTACGGAACTGTCCTTGCCGATAAAGACGTCGTCAAGCTGTTCCTTAAAGGTCTTATTCGAGCCCGTAGTTATATCGACGTTGACTTTGTCGAGCAGCGTATACAATCGATTCATCTGCGCGTTGCTCATGTTGTTTATGCGTATCGTCGGCGTAACGCTCTCGGAAAGCCCCATATCTATGGTGGCGTAAAGTTTGGACGGCAATACGGACTTCAATATAGAAATCGCCGCGCCCACTCCCATTTTGACTAATCCTGCAGATCCGCCCGCCTGAGGCATGGCTTTTGCGACGAGCGCATTGACGTCGATCGCCGATCGCGCCTCCTTCAAAAGCAATCCGAAGTTGAGCGATACGGTGCCGCTCATCATATCTACTCCGTTATCCTCGTAAATTTTAATCTGTTCGACGGTGAGATATTTGTTTAAAGAAAGTTTTTCGGGATCCACGCCGTATTCGACAAGTTCGGACTCCTTTAACGAATCCCCCAAGACCGTGCCTACGACGTCGGAAACGATCCCGTTCAAAAATGCGGCGATCTCTCTGTCCGTTATGTCGAGATTGTATTTTTCGTCATAAACAGAGCCTATTTCGTCTATCTTGGCATGGTTGAGGTTGTCGGCTCTCAATATTTCCGCGGCATAATTGCCGAGCGCTATCGCCATATCGTTGCCGTTATTGTAGCTGTCTATGACGGTCGATTTGAGTTCCTCGCCGTCCACCGTGCCATCGTTAAGCATGAGCGCGTCCCCCAACGAATCGTAAAACGCCGTTTCGTCGGCAGCGGTATACTTGTTGTTCAAAAATTTACCGTTGGACCTGGATATACCGCGCGCCACGCCGAACGTTTCGGTAAGCGACATTCCGAGGCGCTGCCTCGCGAATTGATCGCCCGCTATCCAGCCTACGCAAACAAGAACGCACGTCAACGCGAAATTGATAAGACACAATATAAGGCAGCCGTTAAAAAAACAGCCCCTCTTTTTCTTTTTCGGTTGCGCGTCCTGTGTATTTTCATCGTGAGCTTTATTTTTCATATCCCCACTCCTTGATAATTTCTTCAAAGCATTATATGGTATATCATAACACCTTTGAGCATTTCAGTCAAGCGATAAGCGCAATATTTAACTCCCAAAATTTCCTATTCTCGGCGAAAATCGAGTCCATATGAAATTATGTCGCCGCAAATATTTGACATCGGACCGCCGTATAAAATATAATATGTATTAAAGGAGGCGGGTCATGAACGAAGAGCGTGAAAACATCGATACGATGATAGACGAATTCATATCGGAAAAAAATTACGACGAGATCGCTTGGAAAATAGAGGAACTGCTGTCCGAAAAGAATTATCGGGCTGTAAAAGACATTTTGAGCGAATTGAACACGGTCGACCTTGCCGAAGTCTTTTACGAGATAGAGGACAGGCGTCTGCCCATAGTGTACAGACTTTTGCCCAAAGAACTCGCCGCCGACGTCTTTGTCGAAATGGACAACGAACAGCAGGAGTTGCTGTTGAAAAAATTCAACGACAAAGAGATAAAAGAAGTGTTGAACGGCTTGTTCCTCGACGATACGGTAGACATTTTGGAGGAAATGCCCGCCGCCCTTGTCAAGCGCATACTCAAACAGGCGGACAAGGAAACGCGCGACAGTATAAACGCCATTTTGTCGTATCCCGAGGACAGCGCAGGCACCATAATGACCACCGAATACGTCAGCTTAAAGGAAAATTACACCGTCACGGACGCCTTTGAGAAAATCAGACGCACGGGTCCCGACAAGGAAACGATTTACACCTGCTACGTTACCGACAAAAGCCGCAAACTCGTGGGGATCGTTTCGGCTCGAACGCTTCTCCTTTCCTCGCCCGACGACAAAATAGAAGACATTATGGAAACAAACGTGATAAGCGTGGACACACACACCGACAAGGAGTACGTCGCGCGCGAAATACAGCGTTACGGTTTTTTGGCAATGCCCGTCGTGGACAAGGAAAACCGCCTCGTCGGCATAGTCACAGTCGACGACGCAATGGACGTATTGCGCGAAGAAAACAACGAGGACTTCTCCAAAATGTCCGCCGTTACGCCCAGCGATAAGCCGTATCTGAAAACAAGCGTGTTCAAGATATTTCTCAATCGCTTGCCCTGGCTGTTGTTGCTGATGATCAGCGCGACGTTTACGGGTCTTATCATAAGCGCGTACGAGGATTCGCTGCTTGCCTGGCCTCTGCTGTTCGCCTGCGTTCCCATGCTGATGGATACGGGCGGCAACGCGGGCAGTCAGGCGTCGGTCACCGTTATACGCAGCATCGCCCTCTGCGAAACGTACCCAAAAGACGCCTTTAAAGTCATCTGGAAAGAACTTCGCGTTTCCGTAATGCTCGGAGCGGTAATGAGCATAGTGTGCTTTGGCAAACTCATGCTTATCGACAGCCTGTATAACGATGTGACGCCCGTGCTTGCATTTATCGTGTCGCTCGCGCTATTTATAACCATAATACTTGCAAAACTGATAGGCTCCACTTTGCCCTTGCTCGCGAAAAAAATAAAACTCGATCCCGCAGTCGTTGCAAGCCCCTTTATAACCACCATAGTCGACGCGCTTTCGCTTATCATCTACTCCAATATCGCGCTCGCCATGCTCGGATAACTTATTTTACAAATACCGCAACTATAAAAAAACCTTTTGCGACTTGCAAAAGGTTTTTTTACATTATTTATTACATTATTTTTTACGGATATTATCCGATCACTTCAATGCTTCTTCTACCGCAACGGCGACAGCGACGGTCGCTCCCACCATGGGATTGTTGCCCATTCCTATAAGTCCCATCATCTCCACATGAGCGGGTACGGAGGACGATCCAGCGAACTGCGCGTCCGAATGCATACGTCCCATCGTGTCCGTCATGCCGTACGACGCGGGACCCGCTGCCATGTTATCGGGATGAAGCGTTCTGCCCGTGCCGCCCCCCGACGCCACCGAAAAATACTTTTTGCCCGTGTCGTAGCAAAGTTTTTTGTATGTGCCCGCAACGGGGTGCTGAAATCTCGTCGGATTGGTGGAGTTGCCTGTTATGGAAACGTCAACGTCCTCATACTGCATTATAGCTACGCCCTCGCGAACGTCGTCGGCGCCGTAACAGCGCACCTTTGCGCGCTCGCCGTCCGAATAAGCGTATTCCTTGACGATTTTGAGTTCGCCCGTAAAGTAGTCGTATTGGGTCTGAACGTAGGTAAAGCCGTTTATTCTGCTTATTATCATGGCTGCGTCCTTGCCCAAGCCGTTGAGTATGACTTTGAGCGGCTTTACGCGCACCTTGTTGGCTGTTTTTGCTATGCCTATCGCGCCCTCTGCTGCGGCAAAGCTCTCATGACCTGCGAGGAAGCAAAAGCACGAAGTCTTTTCGTCGAGAAGCATTGACGCGAGGTTGCCGTGTCCGATTCCCACTTTGCGCTGTTCGGCGACCGAACCGGGAACGCAGAACGCCTGCAAGCCCTCGCCTATGGCAACGGCTGCATCCATGGCTTTTTTGCAATTCTTCTTTATGGCTATCGCGCAACCGAGGGTGTACGCCCAGCTTGCGTTATCGAACGCTATGGGCTGAGTTCCCTTGACTATACTGTCCACATTTATTCCCTTGTCGAGGCAGATCTGTCTTGCTTCTTCGAGGTCTTTTATTCCGTTGACTTTAAGGCATTTATTTATGCCGTCTATTCTTTTTTCATATCCTTCAAACGTGACCATAGCTTACCTCCTACTGCTTGCGCGGATCGATGTATTTCGCCGCGCCGTCGAATCTGCCGTAATGACCCGTAGACTCTTTGAGCGCCTGATTCGCGTCCATGCCTGCCTTGATCTTATCCATCATTACGCCCAAACGTACAAACTCATAGCCTATCACAAGGTTGTCCTTGTCGAGAGCGAGTTTTGTTATATAGCCCTCGGCGATTTCGAGATATCGTACGCCCTTTGCCTCGGTGCTGTATATGGTGCCCGTCTGAGAACGATGACCTTTGCCGAGATCTTCGAGCCCCGCGCCTATTTCCAGCCCGTCGTCCGAGAAAGCCGATTGGCTCCTGCCGTAAACTATCTGCAAGAACAATTCGCGCATTGCCGTGTTGATCGCGTCGCAAACGAGATCGGTATTGAGCGCCTCCAAAATCGTCTTGCCCGGCAATATCTCGCCCGCCATTGCCGCCGAATGAGTCATGCCCGAACAGCCCAACGTTTCCACGAGTGCTTCCTTGATTATACCTTGCTTTATATTGAGCGTCATCTTGCACGCGCCTTGTTGCGGTGCGCACCAGCCAACGCCGTGCGTAAGACCGCTTATATCGGCGATCTCTTTTGCCTTGACCCATTTGCCCTCTTCGGGAATGGGCGCAGGTCCGTGATGAGGACCTTTGGCAACACATACCATATTTTCCACTTCTTTAGAAAATCGCATATTAGCCTCCATTAACTTACTATGTCATATTCTATCACTTTTGCGCCGTTTTCACAACAATTTTGGGCTTGTAAAGAATAAAAAATTTGATTTTTGCTTTACTTTTTTGCCTATTCATGTTACAATCGAATAATGGTTTTTTGAGGAGGTCTGATAGATATGGAAACGGGAATCAAAGGCAAAAAGGAGCGCATAGTCCCCTACGAACAAACCGCCGAATACATTTCAAGCGGGTTGTTGCCGGTGTTCGCCACTCCGTGCATGATACAGTTTATGGAGGAAACGGCGCGCACGTCGGTGGAACCTTACCTCGCGGACGGTCAAAGCACCGTGGGCACGAGCGTGAACATAAAACACCTTGCGTCCACTTTTGTGGGCTGCAAAGTGACTTGCGAAAGCGAACTTACGGAGATAGACCGACGCCGCCTTGTATTCAGCGTAAAAGTTTACGACGACAAGGAACTTCTCGGCGAGGGAACGCACGAACGCTTTATCATAGACAACGCGAAATTCATCGCCAAACTCGAAGAAAAGAAAAAAAGTATGCTATAAAACATACTTGTAAAACATTACCTTAGGTCTTGTATTCGTGGGGAGATGGATTAGCGCCCGTTGCGACGCGGTGAGGGTGAGCAAATATTACTCCTTCACCACCGCCTACGGCGGAGCCTCTTCCTCAAAGAGGACGAGGCCTTTCTCAATCCCCTCAGTCTGCTTCGCAGCCCGCTCCCCTTAACTAAGGGGCGCCTGCGTCGCTACCCTCACTTATCGGCACTCTCGCGCTGAAAGCGCAAGAGCAGCCCTTTATGTTCGGTCGCT
>CANQFK010000035.1 GCA_947598585.1 uncultured Clostridia bacterium | reverse complement strand
CTCGTAAAAATGCTTGGCATTTTTACGAAAAGGAGCGACCGAACATAAAGGGCTGCTCTTGCGCTTTCAGCGCGAGAATGCCGATAAGTGAGGGTAGCGACGCAGGCGCTCCTTAGCAAGGGACATGATTTCGCAACCTTTTTTATAGGCGCTCCTTAGCAAGGGGAGCTGTCTGCGAAGCAGACTGAGGGGATTGTTTTAAGTGATGGGCAACTATACCTTTAATAAAAAATCAAAAGACCCGTATAGCAAAAAAGCACCCGATATGGTTGGTGTCCATAGGGAATCTATAAACTTAGGAATATTGACGAACGTAAAAATTCCACAAGATTCCATACATTATAAATAATTACTGCACCTAACTAAATCTTTAACGACTATACCCACTTTTGCATTTTTAATAATCATTTCATTTATCCATTCCACTTCGGAAGCATATACCCTTGCAGGACGGAAAAGCAAATGCATGCTGTCAAATGAGCGCTTCGGCCCTTTAAGCATTTTGTCACAATCTAAATAAGCTAAGCTTCTCTGAACGTCTTTTATATAGTTTGTTACAAGAACGATAATTCTGCTGTCCGAAATGGGATAAAAGTAATAAATCGGTAAGTTAATCACTTTGCCATTCAACTCTGCCTCACCGTTCATTACCACGGGATAGCAGTCGGATATATGAAAATCCACATTGCCGCGTCGCTCCAATAGACACATATAAAAAGCGGAAAATTCTCGATCAATAAAGATCTTCAAAGGACTGCTTACTTCAGGATCTGTTAAAATTTCTTTGATTGTGCGGTGCTGACTTAAAAGATGAACGTTCTTCAGCCACAAATCTTTCATATCCGTGTCGTCCGAGCTTCTGCTATACAATGCTTTAGAAAGATCGGACATATTGCCAAATTGATCCCTTGTGTTTGCCGCACGAAAAGCAAGTAACGAAAGAAATATTCGCAAGTGCTCATCTTCTGCAAAAGTTAAGCTAATTTCGGAATCTTGGCTGAACTTTTTGAAAATAGGTGCTATGTCGGCCTCGAACCTTGCCAAACTTTCCTCGATTTCAACCGAATTTTCCGCCGTTGAATACAAATGTTTTTCCATAAAGACATTCGATACTAATTCGGACGAATACTCATTCTCGCCGACCTTAAAGAAAAATACCTTTTCCTTGCTTTGATCATAACAAAAGTTTTTCAATATGAACTGCGGTATATAGTGTTGCCGCACATAGGATTTTTGTAATTCAGCCATTAAACACCTTAAGATTTCACTCGAACTTAAAGATTCAAACTGAAGAGCAATAATTGCTCTTATTATAGTATAAAATGGACAGTGGGGTTGCAAGCGGGTTTCCCGCTTGTTGAGGATCGATTGTGGCAGGACTGCCCACAATCCTTATCCTGCTTCCCTTTAAGACAAAATTTCGCCCACTTTTGTGACACATAAAAGCGGTTTGACTAACCGCCAAACCGCTTATTCATAGAATCCCTATGGAAACCCGTCATATGGGGTGCTTTTTTAACTTGCGTTATTATTTAATGATCTTAGCAATTACGCCGGAGCCTACCGTACGTCCGCCTTCACGAATAGCGAAGCGAAGTCCTTGCTCTGCTGCGATAGGATGGATAAGCGTAACGGTCATGGATACGTTATCGCCGGGCATAACCATTTCAACGCCTTGCGGAAGTTTTATGGTACCTGTAACGTCTGTCGTTCTGAAATAGAACTGAGGACGATATCCGTCGAAGAACGGAGTATGACGTCCGCCTTCTTCCTTTTTGAGGACATAAACCTCTGCTGTGAACTCGGTATGCGGGGTGATCGTTCCGGGTTTTGCAACGACCTGTCCACGCTCGATATCCTTACGATCGATACCACGAAGAAGAATACCTGCGTTATCGCCCGCCTGAGCGAAGTCAAGGGATTTACGGAACATTTCGACGCCGGTTACGACCGAAGTCTTGGTTGCCTTGATTCCGACTATTTCAACGGGATCCTGAACCTTGATAATACCACGTTCTACACGGCCGGTAGCAACCGTACCACGTCCTGTGATGGTGAATACGTCCTCGACAGGCATAAGGAACGGCTTGTCGGTGTCGCGCACGGGAGCGGGGATATAGCTGTCGATCGCGTCCATAAGTTCGAATATGCACTTGCAATCGTCGCTATCTGCGTTGCCGTTTTGAGCGGCTTCGAGCGCTTTGAGCGCGGATCCCTTGATGATCGGTGTTTCATCACCGGGGAAGCCGTACTCGGTAAGAAGATCTCTGATCTCCATTTCGACGAGGTCGATGATCTCGGGATCGTCAACGAGGTCGATCTTATTCATAAATACTACGATCTTGGGAACGCCGACCTGACGAGCGAGCAAGATGTGCTCACGGGTCTGGGGCATTGCGCCGTCGGTAGCGGCAACGACAAGAATCGCGCCATCCATCTGAGCGGCGCCGGTGATCATGTTTTTAACATAATCGGCGTGGCCCGGGCAGTCAACGTGCGCATAGTGACGTTTATCCGTCTGGTACTCAACGTGTGCGGTGTTGATCGTAATACCTCTTGCCTTTTCTTCGGGAGCCTTATCGATCTCATCATAGCGCATCTTCTCTGCAAGTCCTTTGGCAGCGAGCGTCATGGTGATTGCGGCGGTCAATGTTGTCTTGCCGTGGTCAACGTGTCCGATTGTACCAACGTTAACGTGCGGCTTAGAACGGTCGAATTTAGCCTTAGCCATAATTTTTTTATTCCTCCATTTTGAATCTTTATTTTTTCGATATTAAATTATTTTCTCAATAAAGAGAATTTTTATACGGGAAAGTTTTGTAACGACGCCGCATAAATCTCTTTAATTATACAATGTTTTTTTGAATTTAACAAACGTTTTAAGGCACTTTTTTGTTAAATTTTATTCTTTCTTGCCTCTTTCGCCTATTATCTTCTCGGCTATGTTGCGGGGAACCTCGGCATAGTGATCGAAAGTCATGGTGTAGTCGGCGCGGCCCTGTGTAAGCGAACGAAGCGTCGTCGCATAACCGAACATCTCGGAAAGCGGAACTTCGCTGTGTATTTCCTGCGAACCGTTTACCAATTCCATGCCCAAAAGGTTACCGCGGCGAGAGTTGATATCGCCCATTACCGATCCGAGATAATCCTCGGGGGTGCTTATATCCACTCTCATAATGGGTTCCATAAGCACGGCGTCGGCTTTGCGCATACCCTCTTTGAACGCCATGGAGCCTGCGATAGAGAACGCCATTTCGGACGAGTCGACTTCGTGATAGCTTCCGTCGTAAACGGTGACTTTGAAGTCCACGCATTCGTAACCTGCCAGAACGCCGCTCATGCGCGCCTCTCTTATACCCTTGTCGATAGCGGGGATATATTCCTTGGGAATAGAACCGCCCACCGTCTTATCCTCGAATACATATCCCGCACCGGGTTCGAGGGGTTCCATGATAATCTTGCAGTGACCGTACTGACCTTTACCGCCGGACTGACGAACGTACTTGCCTTCGACGTCGACGCGTTTGCGTATAGCCTCTCTGTATGCGATCTGGGGCTTGCCCACGTTTGCCTCGACCTTGAATTCGCGAAGCATACGATCGACGATGATCTCAAGGTGAAGTTCGCCCATGCCCGCAATTATGGTCTGACCGGTTTCCTGGTCGGTGTATGTCTTGAACGTCGGGTCCTCTTCGGCGAGCTTGATAAGCGCCATGGTCATCTTTTCCTGACCTGCCTTGGTCTTGGGCTCGATCGCAACGCGAATGACGGGCTCGGGGAATTCCATACTTTCGAGCACGATCGGATGATCGGGATCGCAAAGCGTATCGCCCGTCGTTGTGTCCTTTAAGCCCACAAACGCGCATATATCGCCCGAATAGATCTTTTCGATCTCTGTACGGTTGTTTGCGTGCATCAAAAGGATACGACCTATACGTTCCTTTTTGTTCTTTGTGCTGTTGAGAACGTAAGAACCCGCTTCGAGCGTTCCGCTGTAACAACGGAAGAACGCGAGTTTACCTACGAACGGATCCGCCATGATCTTGAATGCAAGACCCGCAAAAGGCTGATCGTCTCCCGTGATACGTTCCTCTTCCTTGCCGTCGAGGGTCTTTCCCTTTATATTGGGGATATCGAGCGGCGAGGGCATATAATCCACTATTGCGTCGAGAAGTTTCTGAACGCCTTTGTTTTTGAACGAACTTCCGCAAGTAACGGGATTTATCTTCATCTCGATCGTAAGTTTGCGGATAGCTTTCTTTATCTCCTCTACCGTGAAGTCCGCGCCTTCGTTTTCGAAATAACGCTCCATAAGGTCGTCGTCCGCTTCGGCAACGGCTTCGAGCATTTTTGCGCGATATTCATCGGCTTGCGCCTTATATTCGGCGGGGATCTCCGTTTCGTCCATTATCGTTCCGAGGTCGTCCTCGTAAATGTCCGCTTTCATGGTGACAAGGTCGATAACGCCCACGAATGTGTCCGCCGAACCTATCGGAAGTTGAATGGCGACGGGATTGGCTTTAAGACGCGTGCGCATCATGTCCATTACGTTAAAGAAATTCGCGCCGTCGCGGTCCATCTTGTTAACATAAGCCATGCGGGGAACGCCGTACTTGTCCGCCTGACGCCAAACCGTTTCGGATTGGGGCTGAACGCCGCCGCGCGCGCAGAATACCGCTACCGCGCCGTCGAGCACTTTGAGCGAACGCTCGACTTCCACCGTGAAGTCAACGTGACCCGGTGTGTCGATGATGTTTATTCTCGTCATGGGCTCTTTGCTGCCGGGGCTGCGATCGACTCTCCACTGAGTGGTGGTCGCAGCCGAAGTGATGGTTATACCGCGCTCTTGCTCTTGTGCCATCCAGTCCATGGTCGCGGCGCCTTCGTGCACCTCGCCTATCTTGTGGACCTTACCGGTGTAGAACAAAATACGTTCGGTAGTCGTCGTTTTGCCGGCGTCGATGTGCGCCATTATACCGATGTTTCTTGTATTCTTCAAACTGAATTGTCTGTCTGACATTTTTTACCTCGCTTTTACCAACGGTAATGAGCAAAAGCCTTGTTGGCTTCGGCCATTCTGTGCATTTCTTCTTTCTTCTTGATAGCCGCTCCGGTATTGTTGTAAGCGTCCATTATCTCGCCCGCAAGTTTTTCTTTCATCGTCTTTTCGCTGCGTTTGCGAGCGTAAAGAACTATCCAGCGAATACCGAGAGTCTGTCTGCGTTCGGGTCTGATCTCGATGGGGACCTGATAAGTCGAACCGCCCACTCTCCTTGCCTTGACTTCGAGCACGGGCATAACGTTTTCCATGGCTTTATCGAATATATCCATGGGCTCGGCGCCGAGCTTTTCCTTTACAATATCGAATGCGTCGTATACTATCGATTGCGCGATACCCTTTTTGCCGTCTATCATGACTTGATTGGTGAGTTTGGTTATCACCTTGCTGTTATAGATCGGATCGGGCAATACGTCGCGCTTCGGAACTCCGCTTCTTCTTGGCATAATTTTGTCCTCCTATATTATTTGATTGTTTGTGCGATATTATTTGGCTCGTTTCGCACCGTACTTAGAGCGACCTTGCTTACGCTTTGCTACGCCCGCCGTATCGAGCGTGCCGCGAATGATGTGATATCTCACACCGGGCAAATCCTTCACTCTGCCACCACGAATAAGCACGACACTGTGTTCCTGCAAATTGTGTCCGATTCCCGGAATATAAACAGTACCTTCCATTTTGTTTACAAGTCTTACTCTCGCGATCTTGCGAAGCGCCGAGTTAGGCTTCTTGGGGGTGGTGGTCGTTACCGAAAGGCAAACGCCGCGCTTTTGAGGATTGTTTTCAAGTATAGGACTGAGCGACTTATACTGAACCTTTTCTCTACCCTTACGGATCAACTGGTTGATAGTTGGCATTATTACTCTACCTCCTTTTTTTAAGATAGTATTGCCGCTTTGGCTCGTGGCTCAAAGAGGACAATTGCGCAAAAAAACTTGCGCATTCGTTATTATATAATATCCGTACGCCCATTGTCAAACATTTGAAAGCGTTTTGGCAAAATTTTTGCAGCCGCTCTTCCGTATTTTGCTTATATCGAAAAAAACAGCAACCTTTCGAGTTCCGATCCGACTTCGCCCATAAAGCCTATTGAGAAAAAATGTCGAAATGTCCGAAAATTCTCAATAGCCTCTTGACAATAGGCGCAAACATTGTTATAATTGTCAAAAAAGCAAGGGGGAAACGAAATGGAAATAGCAAGAGATCTTTATTTGCAAAAGCTTATCGATCATAAAGGCAACGGGCTGGTCAAAATAATAACGGGAGTGCGACGTTGCGGGAAATCGTATCTGCTTTTCACGCTGTTTTATAATCATCTTTTGAAAGAAGGCGTACCCGAGGATCATATAATCAAGGTCGCTTTGGACGATTTCGGGAACAAAAGCCTTTCGGATCCGAACGAGCTTTATGCATATGTAAGATCGCGGATCAAAGATAGCGATCCGTATTACATCCTTTTGGACGAAATACAACTTGTTTCCGAATTTGAAAGCGTGGTCAACGGATTTTTGCATATTGCGAATGCCGATATCTACGTCACGGGCAGCAATTCGAAATTTTTATCCACCGATATCATCACCGAATTTCGCGGGCGCGGCGACGAAATACGCGTTTTTCCGCTATGCTTTACCGAATTTTACTCATCATTGGAAAACAACACTCCGTTCAACAAAGCCTGGCTTTCGTATGCGACTTACGGCGGAATGCCGCTTTGTCTTACGATGAGGTCCGAAACGGACAAGATCAAATATCTGAAAGGGCTGTTTGAAACGACGTACATTACGGATATAATAAATCGTCACAACCTTCGCGGAAATGCCGAAATAAACGAACTCACAAACATCCTCGCTTCGTCGATAGGCTCGCTTACCAATCCTTTGAAATTGTGCAATACGTTCAACTCCCAAAAAAACCTTAAACTTTCGGCAAATACGATCTCTGCTTATATCGATCACTTACAAGATGCGTTTTTGATCGAAAAAGCTGTTCGTTACGATATCAAAGGGAAACGATACATCAATACTCCTTCAAAATACTATTTTGTGGATATGGGGCTCAGAAACGCCCGACTCTCCTTCCGTCAACAGGAATATAATCACATCATGGAGAACGTTATATACAACGAACTCTGCCTACGAGGATATTCGGTAGATGTCGGAGTGATAGATTCCAACCGACAAGCAAACGATTCGATCCGAAAAAAGCAACTCGAAGTGGATTTCGTCGCAAATTTGGGAAGCCGAAGATATTATATCCAATGCGCCTACCATATATCGGATGAGGAAAAACGCAAGCAAGAGCAAGCGTCCCTTCTCGGGATCGACGACGGATTCAAAAAGATCGTGATCGTCGGCGACGATGTTTTGACAGGTTACAACGAAAAAGGAATATTGATCGCCTCGCTATCCGATTTTTTGTTCGATCCCGAAAAGACATTGACTTGGTAAATACAAGTTTGAAAGAACACGGCCGAAAAGTTTTCTCGACCTTGTTCTTTTGTTATATATCCTTTCATTTTTTCGTCCTCAAAGTCGGGGATTTTTTATCATGGCGGTTTTTTTATTGCTTTATTTGCCCTTTTTTGGTATACTGCCTTCGGAGGGCAAAACGAAAATGGACATAAACAAAAAGATCACCGAGGAACTCGGCGTACAAAGGTGGCAGGTGGACGCCGCGATAGCGCTCATAGACGACGGCAACACCATTCCGTTCATATCCCGCTATCGCAAAGAGGCGACGGGACAGCTCAACGACGAGCAGCTGCGCAAGCTGAACGAACGACTCGAATATCTTCGCAACCTCGAAGACAAAAAGGAACAGGTACTGCGCTCTATCGAAGAGCAAGGCGCGCTGACGGAACAATTGAAAAACGATATACTCAACGCGGAAACGCAGGTCGCCGTAGACGATCTGTACAGACCGTATCGTCCCAAGCGACGCACGCGAGCCGCGATCGCCAAGGAAAAGGGGCTGGAACCGCTCGCAAACCTCATACTCATGCAAATGCTCGATAAGCCCGTCGTCGAGATCGCCAAGGCGTATGTCGATCCCGAAAAGGACGTTCTCACTCCCGAGGACGCAATAAACGGCGCTCTCGACATAATCGCGGAATTTATTTCGGACAACGCGACCTATCGCACCGACATAAGGGACATGACGATCCGTCGCGGCAAGCTGATCTCGACGGCGAAAAAGCCCGAAACAAAGACCGTTTACGACAACTATTACGATTTCGAATCGCCCATAGCGAAACTTGCGGGTCACCGCATACTCGCGATCAACCGCGGCGAGGCGGAAAAGGTGCTTTCGGTAAAGATAGAGGCGCCGACGGAACAGATCATCGACTATCTGTCCCGCCACGTCATCACCCGCAAAAACGAATATTGTGAGCCGCTTCTTTTGCGCGCGACGGCAGACAGCTATGAAAGGCTCATAGAACCGAGCATTTCCACCGAGATACGCAACATGCTGACCGAAAAGGCGGAGGACGGCGCGATCGCGGTATTCGGCAAAAACCTCGAACAACTGCTCATGCAACCGCCCATTGTGGGCAAGGTCGTGCTGGGCTGGGATCCCGCCTTTCGCACAGGTTGCAAACTCGCCGTCGTGGACGCGACGGGCAAAGTGCTGGACACGACGGTCATTTATCCCACCGCTCCCACCACGCCCGAAAAGATAGCAAAGGCAAAACAGACTCTGAAACAACTCATACAAAAGTACGATATCTCGCTCATTTCGCTCGGAAACGGCACCGCGTCGAGAGAGAGCGAACAGATAATTGTGGACTTGTTGCGCGAAACGGGACTGAAAGTCCAATATGTGATAGTGAACGAGGCGGGCGCGTCGGTCTACTCGGCAAGCAAACTTGCCACCGAAGAATTTCCCGAATTCGACGTCGGACAGCGTAGCGCGGCGAGCATTGCGCGAAGATTGCAGGATCCGCTTTCCGAACTCGTGAAGATCGATCCCAAGTCGATCGGCGTCGGACAATATCAACACGACATGGATCAAAAGAAGTTGGGACAAGCGCTTGGCGGCGTGGTGGAGGACTGCGTCAACAAGGTCGGCGTCGACCTCAACACCGCAAGCGCGGCTCTGCTGCAATACATATCGGGCATATCCTCGACGGTGGCAAAGAACATCGTTGCCTACCGCGAAAAAAACGGGCGGTTCGTAAACCGCAAACAGTTACTCAAAGTAGACAAGCTGGGGGCAAAGGCTTATGAGCAGTGCGCGGGCTTTTTGCGCATTTCGGGCGGCGAAAACTTTCTCGACGCCACGGGCGTACACCCCGAAAGCTATGACGCCACGCTGAAATTCATGAAACTCAACTCGCTCAAACCCGAAAATATCGGTAAAATGAACGGCTTGTCGAAAAAGACGGACTTTAACAGAACGGCGGCGCAACTCGGGATCGGCGAACTCACTTTGCGCGATATCGTTGCCGAACTCGAAAAGCCCGCACGCGATCCGCGCGACGAAATGCCCAAGCCCATTCTCCGCTCCGACGTCCTCGAAATGGAAAACCTGAAAGAGGGCATGGTCCTGAAAGGCACCGTACGCAACGTAATAGACTTCGGCGTGTTCGTGGACATAGGCGTTCATCAGGACGGCCTCGTGCATATTTCGCAACTTTCGGCGACGCAATACGTCAAACACCCGCTCGACGTTGTCAAAGTCGGCGATATCGTGGACGTAAAAGTGCTCGGCGTGGACAAGGAAAAAAAGAGAATTTCTCTTAGTATGATATTGTAAAAAAAGCGTAACCTCGCATTTTTCGGTATAAATTCGTATAAAAAAGTGAGCCCTTATCGGACTCACTTTTTGCCAAACCTTTCATCCCTAATAGATTTAGCTTATAGCTTATTCGGCATACCCTTGCAATGCCGTTTTCGCTCTGTGGATCGTGAGGTATTCCTCCTATCCTTTTTCGCCTGATTTTAGGCGAATTTTTAACTTAATTTTGTCGGAAGATTCTCTAAATCGGTGTTATCCAAATGCAACTTAACGGTAAAACCACCGTTATTGTTTGCATCTTTCGATTTCGTGCATGTATCCGTTATTGATGTATCGCTGTTTAATGGCTTAACACTCATGGCTATGATCTCACCGCTTGAAGATATTTCGGCTGTAACGTCCCAGCCATTTGTCTTAGCACCAGAGGTCCAAACTTTTTCATCCCCGCTCTTTTCGAGCAAATAAACAGTTGCCGCACCTCTTACCGCACGAATGTTTGCCTTATCTCTTGTATCTTGCGCCCTATCCAATGCTCCTACAAAAAGAGGAATTGCAATAGCGGTAAGAACTGCTATGATAGCCACTACTATCAAAAGTTCCGCAAGCGTAAAGCCTTTCTTGTTTTGTTTCTTCATTTTTTTCGTTCTCCTTTTAAAAAATCATGATTTTTATATATCCGCCAACGGGATGTTTTGGCGTTTATACCGTTTTTTCGCACATGACATTGTCGCTTTTTATCCCACAAAAATTACATAGAATAAATTGTTCTATGGTCTTAAAACAAATAAAAGTACATAGAATAAAACGCTGTTCGGGGTAAAAATGAGAAAAAATTATGTAATATTAAACAAAAATGCGGTTTTTCGCTTGACTTTACGGAAAATAACTACTATAATAAAAAAGCAATGTACATAGAACAATTTATTCTATGTACATTATTTTTTCTTTCGGGCGAAATCTGTCGCCTTATTTTTTTGCTGTTTTTAGTTTATCGATATTAAGGTAACGTTTTCCCTCGACAATATTATAGGCGCCACTTAGCAAGGGGAGCCGTCGCCGTCAGGCGACTGAGGGGATTGTTTACTCCCTCGCCGGGTCTGTTTTCTTACTAAGGCTACATTCATAAGCCGTTTGAAAGGCTTCCCCTGCGGACAAACTTCGGGAGAATACAGTTCTGAATATCGGGGGAAGCTCCCGCGTAGCGGGTGATGAGGGTCATCGCTTCGCTCCGTGGCGTTCGTCGCTTCGCTCCTCGGCTAAGGAGGTGGTATAGATGAGGAGAACATAATCCTCACCACCTCGTCGCAACGGGCGCTAATACATCTCCCCACGAATACAAGTATTTCGTGGGGACCCCTTGGACTGTTTTTTCGCTATGCTCAAAAACGAGTCCTTTTCGCTTGTTGCTCCTCTTCCCCAAAAATGCAAGCATTTTCGGGGTCCCCTTTCGGGGAGCCTCCCCCGATAGTTGCTTTCTTCGCCTCTCTTGTTTTCTCCACAGGGGAGGCCTTTCTTTTGACCTAAGGTAACGGTTTACAAATTTTTCGACCATAAAAAAGCCCTCGCCCTTATACATGAGGGAGAGGGTGACGCTTAGGGGTCCCCTCGGGTACTCGTTA
>CANQFK010000034.1 GCA_947598585.1 uncultured Clostridia bacterium | reverse complement strand
GCAAGAGTAGCCCTTTATGTTCGGTCGCTCCTTTTCGTAAAAATGCAAGCATTTTTACGAGCGGCTTGCGCCGTTTTTATAATGGAGGTGAAGGCTTTCATTTGGTCGGCTTACACCGTTTTTTAAGACAATCGGGAAGCCTATCGAGCGGTTGGTGTTTTTGTACCCTTGCTAAGGGGCGCCTGAAATATGGTCACTAAATCATGTTTCTTGCTAAGGAGCGCCTATCGCGTCGCTACCCTCACTTATCGGCACTTTCACGCTGAAAGCGCAAGAGTAGCCCTTTTTGTTCGGTCGCTCCTTTTCGTAAAAATGCAAGCATTTTTACGAGCGGCTTACGCCGTTTTTATAAGTGTGAAGGCATTCATTCGGATTTTTTTGTTTTTTTCTTAAAATAGCTTGCATTTCGGGCGGAATAGTTATATAATATATCTTGCAGGGGAGCTTATGTTATAGGCTGAGAGGAAAGTTGCACTTTCGACCCTTTGACCTGATTTGGATAATCCCAACGTAGGAAAGATTTAAGGGAAGCTCGATCGGGGAGCTTCATTTTTTATAGTCGATATCGCCTCACGATCGCGGCGCGAAAAAAGGGAGGACCTTATGATAAAGATCAACGGAACAGAGGTGAACGCGGCGGGCAAGACCGTCGGAGAATATCTCGCATCGACAAATTTCGACATAAGTCGAATAGCCGTCGAACGCAACGGAGTTCTCGTACCAAAATCGACTTTCGGAGAAACGGTTTTAAAGGACGGCGACTGTATCGAGATCGTTTCCTTTGTGGGAGGCGGTTGATGACGCTTACACAAGAAACGGCGCAGAGATATTCCCGTCATTTTACGCTCAAAGAGATAGGAGTGAGCGGACAAAAAAAGCTGTTTTCGTCCAAAGTCCTCATTATAGGCGCGGGCGGGCTCGGGTCGAGCGCGGCTTTGTACCTTGCCGCCGCGGGCGTGGGAAATATAGGCATATGCGACGGGGACAAGGTGGAACTGAGCAATTTGCAACGCCAGATAATACATAGCGTCGACGAAATGGGGAATTATAAGGTCGATTCCGCGTCGAAAGCGATAAAAGCCCGCAATCCCGATATCGAAATTTGCACCTATCCGACGTTCGTCAACGAAAACAACATAATCGGACTTATCGAAGGATATGATTTTGTAGTCGATTGCACGGACAGGTTCGAAACGAAATTTTTGATAAACGACGCTTGCGTTATAGCAAAAAAGCCTTATTCTCATGCGGGCGTCGTCGGATTCGGGGGTCAGGCGATGACTTATGTGCCGGGTGCTCCGTGCCTCAGGTGCTTGCTCGGCGGCGTTCCCAAAAACGCGCCTACCTGCGCCGAAATGGGCGTGCTCGGCGCGGTCGTAGGCATGATGGGCTGTTTGCAGGCTACCGAAACGATAAAATATTTGCTCGGACGCGGCGAATTGCTTACGGGCAAAGTGCTGAAAGTTGACGCGCTCAACATGAAATTCACATTAGCGGAATTCGGCTCGCCCGATCCCGACTGCGCCGTGTGCGGATCCTATCCCACGATAACCGATCTTCGCAAAAGCGCTTCCGATTACAAGATAGTGTGCGGCTGATAATGCCGCAAAAGGAGAACACAATGAAAGATCCCGATGACAAATTGATATTGGGCGGACACAAATTCGATTCGCGTTTTATTCTCGGATCGGGAAAATATTCGCTCAAACTTATCGAATCCGCGGTAAAGGACGCGGGCGCGCAGATAATCACGCTTGCGGTCCGACGCGCAAACACCAAGACGGAAGAAAATATCCTCGACTTTATTCCCAAGGGCGTTACTTTGCTGCCCAATACCAGCGGGGCGCGTAACGCGGAAGAGGCGGTCCGTATAGCCCGCCTTGCGCGCGAACTCGGCTGCGGGGATTTTGTGAAGATAGAGATAATGCGCGACTCGAAGTATTTGTTGCCCGACAACGCCGAAACCATTCGCGCGACCGAAATTCTCGCTCGCGACAACTTTGTGGTATTGCCGTATATGTACCCCGATCTTAACGTTGCGCGCGACCTTGTAAATGCGGGCGCGGCTGCCGTTATGCCGCTCGCTTCGCCCATAGGCTCCAACAAGGGGCTGGCGACCAAAGAGTTCATTCAGATCCTTATCGACGAGATCGATCTGCCTGTGATAGTGGACGCGGGCATAGGCAGACCGTCGCAGGCGTGCGAGGCTATGGAAATGGGCGCGGCGGCGATCATGGCGAATACCGCTCTCGCTACGGCGGGAGATCTTCCGCTCATGGCGGCGGCGTTCCGTCAAGCGATAGAGGCGGGGCGCAAAGCGTATCTTTCGGGACTGGGAAGAGTGCTTACGCGCGGCGCGGCGGCTTCCGATCCTCTCACGGGATTTTTGCGGGATTAGGGGACCTGTATATGGAAAACAATTTTTTTGTGGACTCCGACAAACTCTCGCCCAAAGCGCTGGAAATAAAACACAGGTTGGAAACAGACCCGTCCTCGCGCTGCGATCATATGAAGTATTTGCCGGGAATGGAAAGGATAGAGTCGGACGTTTGCGCGAACGTTATGAAACATATGCGCTCGTTCGATCATAGTGCCTATACCGAGCGCGACGTCAAAGCGGCGCTCGAAAGCGAAACATGTTCGATAGAGGGCTTTAAGGCGTTGCTTTCGCCCGCCGCGAAACCATTTTTGGAGCAGATGGCGGAAAGAGCGAGAATGGAAACAAGCAAGCATTTCGGCAATACCGTGTACCTCTTTACGCCGCTGTACATAGCCAACTATTGCGAAAATTATTGCGTGTATTGCGGATTCAATTGCTATAACAACATTCGGCGCATGAAACTCGACGCCGAGCAAATAGAACGTGAAATGCAGGTCATAGCAAGGAGCGGAATGGAGGAGATACTCATTCTTACGGGCGAAAGCAGGGCGGCAAGCAGCGTCGAATACATAGGCGAGGCTTGCAAACTCGCGCGCAAATATTTCCGCATGGTGGGCGTGGAGATCTATCCCGTCAATACCGACGAATACAGATATTTGCATGAGTGCGGCGTCGATTACGTCACCGTTTTTCAGGAAACGTACGATCCCGATCGCTATGAGCAATTGCATTTGCTCGGGCATAAACGCATTTGGCCGTACAGGTTCGATTCGCAGGAGCGGGCTTTGAGAGCGGGAATGCGCGGCGTGGCTTTTTCCGCGCTGCTCGGTCTTGCCGATTTCAGAAAGGACGCGCTCGCAAGCGCGCTTCACGCATACTACTTGCAGCGTAAATATCCGCACGCCGAAATGTCGCTCTCTTGCCCGAGGCTTAGACCCATAATAAACAACGACAAGATCGATCCGCTCGACGTCCGCGAAACCGAACTTTGTCAGATACTTTGCGCATACAGGATCTTTTTGCCGTTTGTGGGCATCACCGTTTCTTCGCGCGAGAGCGCTTCGTTCCGCAACGGGATAGTAAAGATAGCCGCGACAAAGATATCGGCGGGCGTTTCGACGGGGATAGGCGACCACGAGAGCAAATACGAGGGCAAAAAGGCTGTGGATAGCGGCGACGAGCAGTTCGAGATAAACGACGGCAGAAGCCTCGACAGAATGTATAAGGATATTTCGGACGAGGGGCTGCAACCCGTGCTGAACGACTACCTGTATGTTTGAGATCGTGTGCGTTACAAGCCGCGCTTTGTGCAAAGAGGACTTTTTTGTGCGGTTGCGTAAGATAGTCGCCGCAAGACCAAACGCGATCATTTTGCGCGAAAAGGACCTTTGTCGCGACGATTACAGGACGCTTGCGGAAAAAGCGCTGGAAATTTGCGGAAACGAAGTGCGCTGTATCCTGCACACTTATGCCGACGTCGCAAGGGAGTTGCGCGTTCCCGTTCACCTGCCTTTGCCCGTTTTGAGAAGGGACAGAGGGCTGTGCGACGATATGATATACGGCGCGTCGTGCCATTCCGTGCAAGATGTTTCGGAGGCGAAAAGCCTCGGTTGCAATTACGTTACTTTGGGGCACGTTTTCCCGACGGATTGCAAAAAGGGCGTGCCCGCGCGCGGAACGGATCCGGTGAAAAAAGCCGTAGAGGCGGTGGATATTCCCGTCTTTGCGATAGGCGGGATCGATCGCGACAACATAGGCAAGATCGTCGATTGCGGCGCGAAAGGCGCGTGCGTTATGAGCGGCGCGTTTGCCTGCGATGACGTGGATAAATATTTTTATGAGCTGAAAAAAGCAATTTTGACAATATAATTTAAGGAGCATAGATATGAGAAATTACAAGACGCAAATGGAAGCCGCAAAAAAAGGCTTGTTTACGCCCGAATTGGAACTTGTCGCAAAAAAAGAGGACGTTGATCGCGAAAAATTAAGACAACTCGTCGCAAAAGGCGAGGTCGCCATTCCGTGCAACGTCAATCACAGATCTATTTCCGCGGAGGGAATAGGCACGGGGCTCAGGACCAAGATCAACGTGAATCTGGGGATCTCGGGCGACTGCAATGATTACGAACTCGAAATGAAAAAGGTGGACGTCGCGCTCAAATTCGGCGCGGAAGCCATTATGGATCTCAGCAATTACGGCAAGACCAACACTTTCCGTCGCGAACTTATCGCTAAGTCGCCCGCTATGATAGGTACCGTGCCCATGTACGACGCCATAGGCTATCTCGACAAGGATCTGCTCGACATATCCGCTTCGGATTTTTTGAAAGTGGTGCGCGCTCACGCCGAAGAGGGCGTGGACTTCATGACCATTCACGCGGGCATAAATCGCAGGGCGGTGGAGGCGTTCATGCGCGATAAACGCAAAATGAATATCGTGTCGCGCGGCGGCTCGCTCCTCTTCGCCTGGATGATGATGACGGGCAACGAAAATCCTTTTTACGAACATTACGACGAGGTGCTCGATATTTTGCGCGAATACGACGTGACTATCAGCCTCGGCGACGCGCTCAGACCGGGCTGTATCGACGACTCGACCGACGCAGGTCAGATAGCCGAACTTATCGAACTCGGCGCGCTCACCGAACGCGCTTGGGCTAAGGACGTTCAGGTGATGGTGGAGGGACCCGGGCATATGGCTATGAACGAGATCGCCGCAAATATGAAACTTCAAAAACGTCTGTGCCATAACGCGCCTTTCTATGTTCTCGGACCCCTTGTGACGGATATCGCTCCCGGATACGACCATATCACGAGCGCGATAGGCGGTGCGATCGCCGCGGCAAACGGCGCGGACTTTTTGTGCTACGTCACGCCCGCCGAGCATTTGCGCCTGCCCGACCTCGACGACGTTAAAGAGGGCATTATAGCGAGCCGCATAGCCGCTCATGCCGCCGATATCGCCAAGGGAGTGCCTCATGCAAGAGAACGCGACGACGCAATGGCAAAGGCTCGTCACAATACGGATTGGGACGAAATGTTCAAGATCGCGATAGACCCCGAAAAGGCAAAAAGATATTTCGAAAGCGCGCCTCCGTCGGACAGACATACTTGCTCCATGTGCGGAAAAATGTGCGCGGTCCGTACCACCAATATGATCCTCGAAGGGAAAAAGGTGGAATTTTGTTCGGAAAAATAAATAATTTGTGTCCGTTTTCGCCGATCCTATTGATATTATCGCTCAAATGTGTTATAATGTATAAAGGAAACTTCCGTAAAAGGACCGAATATTGAGGAAAGATAGATCGTTTCGTCGCAAACAACCGTTTTTCGGGCTTATAAAATGCGTTTTAAGACCGTTTTTCCGCAAGCCGAAAAAGATAGTCGATCTTTCGGGCGGGCTCGAACCGCGTTCTATCGTGCTCGCAAATCACAGCGCGAAAAAAGGTCCGCTTTATCTCGAATTGTACTTTCCGCTTCTCCATTGTTTGTGGGGAGCGGGCGAGATGATGGGCTCGTACAAAGAGCGCTATCACTATCTTCGCGATATTTTCTATATCCAAAAGCGCGGATTCAATAAATTTTTCGCCACCGGGGCGGCGACTTTCGAGGCAATCTTTTCGCCCATGCTTTATAAGGCGATGCGCGTTCTGCCCACATATCATAACGGCAGATTGCTCGGCACCGTCAACAAGAGTATTCGTGCGTTGAACGACGACGTTGCGGTGATGATCTTTCCCGAAAATTCCGACGGTGGATATTTTGACGAAATGACGCAATTCTTTCCCGGTTTTGTGCTGCTTGCTCAGGCTTATTACCACAAAACGGGAGTGGATCTGCCCGTCTATCCCGTGTATTACCACATAAAAAAGCGCATTTTGTGTATAGGCAAGCCGTGTTATGTGCAGGATTATATCTCAAAGGGATTCGACCGCAAGCAAATAGCCGAGATCTTCAAGGAAAAAGTCAACGAATTGTATCATACCTATTGCACCGATCGAGAGAAACAATAACAATATTGCTTACATAAAAAAGCGTCCGAATATAATTTCGGGCGCTTTTTCGCCATAATAAGGGAAGCATGAGGACAATCCAGAATAATTACATTCCGTATATATACTGCGTCGCCGTTATTTCGACAGATAAGATTTCGTCGCTGAGATAGTTATACGCAAAGAAAGGATTGTTGCCGACCGATAGGATCTCGGAGTATTCTATGGTGATCTTGTCGCCGACTTCGATCTGCTTCGATAAGTTCTCGGCTGTTTCCGCGACATCAGTGCCATTTTCGTTTGAAAATTCCGTTCGTTCGTCGTTAATTATCATCGCTCGGACCGCTACGGTGGTCATTCCCCACGCCTCGTAAAAGGGTCCGCTTTCCGCCGACGCGCCCGCGAGAAGATATGTTCCCGAGGACGTCAATGTTTCGTCGTCGTAGAGCATTGCGCTGCGGAAAGCAACATCAAGCCGCGTGTCGCCCTCTATGTAGCCGTAATTGATCACATTGCCGCTTTCGTCTTCCTTGTATGTTTCGATAAGCGATACGGCGGCGAACTTGGCGTCGTTGGCGGGTATTGCAAAGTTGAGCCCCTCTATGCTTTCGTCGTTGTAAGATTCGTATTGCGAGTTGATGATGCCTACGAGAGTGCCATTGCTATCGAATAGTCCGCCTCCCGAATTTCCGCCGTTTATGGCGGCGTCGGTCTGCATAAGCGTCATATTGCCTATCTCATTTAGATATATTTCGCGCTCTTTCGCCGAGATTATACCGTGAGTGACCGTTCCGCCCAAAATGCCGAGCGGATTGCCTATGGCGAATACTTCCGTTCCCACTTTTATTTTGTCGCTGTCATCGATGAACGTCGCTTCGGATAGGGTCGTGTCCTTGGGAACGCGAACTGAAAGAACTGCTATGTCGCGGCTCGGAGCGCTTCCCACGAGCGTCGCGTCATATAGAGTATGGCTTTCGCTTCCGTCGTCGGCAATGGAAAGAACGGACACGTCGAACGAACTGCCGCCGTTTATGACGTGATGATTGGTCACGATGAAATATCTGTCGACTTCGCCGTCGCCGGTTTTACCTATTATAACGCCGCTGCCGTTGCTTATGCCCGAAGTCAGATACGATCTTATGTCCACTACGGTGGGGCGGATCTTTTCGAGCATTTCCGTCACCGAAAGTTCCCCGTAGTCGCTATCCGTTTCGCTCACAGTCACGTTGAAAGTATTTTCGGCTTTTGCGTCGTTGTCCGTTTCATCGAAATCGTTTACCGTATCTTGTTCATGATCGGGCAGACGATCGTTGTTATCGTTTGCGGCACACGCCGAAAAGGTCAACGCCGCAATTACGACAACGATAAGCGCGAGAATTTTTATGGTTTTTTTCATATATGCACCTCCGTTTTCGTAAGTAAAGGATAGCACCTAAACTTTAAATGAAGTTAAAATTGTACGGTGAAAATAACCGTATCCGCGGATTTTTTTGCCGTGATCTTGCCCTTGTGCGCCGTGATTATCGATCTTGCCAATGCCAGCCCTATGCCGTGTCCCGCCGTTTCGGAATTGTGCGAATCGTCCCCCCTGTAAAACCTGTCGAATACTTTGTCGGCGTCTTTTGCATTAAAAGCGGCGTTCTTGTTTTTTACAATGAGTTGTTTTTTTCCGCCGACCTCCGAAAGGGAAACGTTTATTTCGCCGTTACTGTCGGAATATTTAATGGCGTTGTCAACGAGAATGGACACGAGCCTGCGTATGAGTTCTTCGTTGCCGTGATACGCTACGTTTTGTACAACGTCGATATTCAAGGCGTGACCGCTCGATACGGCTACCGAACCAAAAGAGCGCGCCGTTTCTTCCACGGCGTCCGAAAGAGAGAAGTCCGTCATTATCACCGACATATTTTCGTCCATTTTGGCAAGCATGACGAGTTTTTCGGTAAGAGAGGTCAGCTTGTTCACTTCGGTCTTTATGCTTTGAGTCCATTCGCTTTTGCCCTCTTGCATTTCTATAATTTCGGCGTCCGCGCTTATTATGGTGAGCGGGGTCTTTATCTCGTGACTTGCGTCGGTAATGAAACGCTTTTGTTTGAGATAGCTTTCGGCAACGGGCTTCATGATCCTGCCCGAAAGCAGCAGAATGAGCAAAAATATTATGATCAGTCCCGCCGCGCCCGTGACCGTGCTTGCGACCAGAACGCGATTCAGGCTCGCAAGTTTGCTCGTGCAGTCGACAAACACATAGCGAGTGGATTGCATTTGCGTTTTCGCGGATCCGTACCTGTAATTGCCATAAAAGCCGCGACTTTTGTCGGCATCGTAAAGTTCGGTGGCATATTCGACAGCCGTTTCGACGTCTATCGCGGCGACATTCTCGATATTTACGAAGATCACATTGCCGCGAAAGTCGAAGTCAACAAAAAAATACCTCGTTTCAAACGGAAGTTCGGGGTTTTGCGGAAAGAAGGGCGGGCGATCTTGAAGTCCGTTCCCTTCGATGATCATGTCGATGATATTGTCCGTTTCTTCGACGGTCTTTATGCGATTGACCACATTTATTCCGCAGACTATTACCGCTATAACGGCAAAGACCGAACACATGGCGATCGCTATGAATTTGGCGCGTAATTTACCGAACATCTTTCGACTCCAAAACGTATCCCACGTTTCTTACGGCTTCTATACACACCTTGTCCGACAAGCGGGCGAGCTTTTTTCTAAGATACGAAATGTACGTCCATACCACGCTCATATCGGCGTCGCTGTCCGTCCATATCTTTTCCATGAGTTTTTCGACGGAGATGACTTTGCCCGAATTGATCATGAGCAGTTCCATTATTTGAAATTCCTTGTTGCCCAATCTGAACTCTCCGAGCGGCGACTTTAATTCATAAGTTGATCTGTTAAGCGTTATGTCGTAGAATGAAAGTGTGTTGTCGGCTTCTCCAGATCTTCGGCGAAGCATGGCGCGGATACGGGCAAGCAGTTCCTGAACGTCGAACGGCTTGCCGAGATAGTCGTCTGCTCCGCAGTCCAGCCCGATGACCTTGTCCTCGACTTCGCTTAGAGCGGTGAGCATCAGAACGGGGAGCTCTTTGTTGGTCTTTCGCAGTTCTTTGAGTACGGATATGCCGTCCTTTTTGGGCATCATGATGTCCAGGATTGCGCCGTCGTAATCGCCGTTTGATAGATAGTACAGGGCGTCATCGCCGTTATAAACGGCGTCCACAGTATAGTTGTTATGTTTCAATATGGTGACGAGCGCTTTGGATAACGCCTTTTCGTCCTCCGCAAGCAAGAGTTTCATATTATCGCCTCCGTATGATTAAAACATACTTTCCTTAAACGGAGTTTAATTTTTTTCGTTATCGGAACTTTGTTTTTTGTCGCGCCTTTTCAGCCTGAGAAGGGGTATTATGAGCGCGCCTATGGAATTTCCAACGACTATGACGAGCAAAAAGAGCAGATCGTGCCACTCCTTAAAGCCCGCGGCGGAGAAGTAGAATATGTCCGCTATGGAGTGTTCGAAGCCGCACAGGATAAAGGTCGGAATGCAGAAGATGACGCCGAGAACCGACTTGTTTTCGCGATATATATCCACGGCGAGATAGACGAGCACGCCGCACAATACGGCGCGGACGAGCGATCCCCAAAGTTGTTGTTCGCGTTTGGCGGCAACCACTACGGCGGCGGAAGCGCTTACCGTGGGCAGGGCGGCGGCGATGAGATAGCCAAGCCCCACCGTGGCGATGATGTTGCCTATAAGCCCGAATATCATCACGGCGACGCTTTCTTTGTCGTGATCGCTCAATATGTAACCTATCTTGCCCGTGTACAGCGAATAGCCTTTTACGCATATGCACAGCAAAGCCACGCAAAAAAAGAGCGCTCCCACAAAAGTGGAGATCTGATTTGCGCCGTTATAACAGGAAAGATACACGGTCCCTCCGATACTTATCATAAGACCCGCTATGATCCCTTCCGAAATTTTTCGCGGCGCCGAAAACAAAAGTTTTTTCATTTTTTCCTCCGTGCGTTTTTTTTCGGGATAAGTATAACAAAAAAGCCGCCTTATTGTCAAGATAAGACGGCGCTTTAACGCTTTTCACGTCAAAGATATCGGCGCATTTCGGTCACCTGTCGCTCTCCGAGTTCGACGAGCCTGTTTGCAATGTCTATCGCGTCGTCGTCCGCGTCGCGATATTCGTTGAGGAACTTGTTCAGCGTCTTTACGCCCATATTGCACCCGTCGGTCATTATGTCGGCTATGCTTGCGTCTGTGTCGTTGATTCCGAGTTTGAACGTGGTTTTCATCCAAGCCATGCCTTTTGACAGCGCGTCGGGATCTTTTCCGCCTGCGTTATGCTTGTCGAGCAAGGTCAAGGCGGCGCTTTGCAAGCTAAGATATTCTTGCTTGTAGCCGAACATTTTGTCGTGGAAGTCCTTGTTCTTTACATGCGACATTACGTCGTCGATGGCGGAAATGCCCATTTTGATGCCTGCGTCGCATTCGCGCAGTAAATTTACCGTTTCTTTTTCGCTCATAAAATTCTCCCTGAATGATAGTTTGCGTTTAAGGCGGCTTTTTATGCGCCGGATAGAAAATATAGCGTGGGAAATGTCGAAAAAAACTCAAAAGAAAGGTTTGGTCAAAGCAAAATGCTTGCCTTTTTCCCCTTTCGTGTGATAGAATAGTTATTGAGGTATATTATGAATATTTATGATCTTATGACCGATGATTTGGGTAAAGTAAAGGAATTCGAGGCGGCTTGCGAGGACATGCTCAATTCGCGCTACATACTTGCCGACAGCAAGATCATCAAAATCTTGCAAACGGTCGCTTTGAGCACCGTATTGCAGAGCATTATCGGCGGCGCGCTGAAAGGCTTCGATTATGCCGCCACGGCAAGGAAATGGGGCGACAACGACGCCAAACCTCCCGAAACGGAAAAGGATCATGTCGCGCTCGTCTTTTGTATCCTTGCGGATCTCGACAACCATAGGATATACCTTAACGATTTTTTGAGAAGCTTTTTCTGGAACGGAGATATAAATTCGGCATATTCGGCTTTTTGCAACGCTTTTGTTGCGCCTTTCGAGCATTACGTCGTGGGCGCGCTCAGTCAGGCGCATGAGGCGGGACCCAAAGTTATCGAAGAGCCTGCGGGCGTTCGCGAGGAAAGACCGGAGATAGCTTTGCCGAGAATGGAAAAATCGGACAAGCCCATCGTTACGCTTACGGGCAACGAATTCCATTATGCGGGACAGAATACGCCTACGGAAGAGCAGTCGTTCAGGCTTCCTCCCGAGGAGGGACAGCCGTTTACGGCGCCTGCGGAAGAGCAGTCGTTCAGATTGCCACCCGAAGAGGGACAGTCGTTTACTGCGCCTACGGAAGAGCAGTCGTTCAGATTGCCGCCCGAGGAGGCACGACCGTTTGCCGCGTCATACGAGGAGCAGTCGTTCAGACTACCGCCCGAGGAGGCACAGCCGTTTACGGCGCAACATGAAGAGCAGTCGTTCAGATTGCCGCCCGAAGAGGCACAGCCGTTTACTGCGCCTACGGAAGAGCAGTCGTTCAGATTGCCGCCCGAAGAGGGACA
>CANQFK010000033.1 GCA_947598585.1 uncultured Clostridia bacterium | reverse complement strand
AAGAACTGCTATGATAGCCACTACTATCAAAAGTTCTGCAAGCGTAAAGCCTTTCTTGTTTTGTTTCTTCATTTTTTTCGTTCTCCTTTTAAAAAATCATGATTTTTTTGTATATAAAGCCGTTTAGGGACGTTTCGCGGCATTACTACCTGAACCATAAAAATGACATAGAATATATTGTTCTATGTAGTTTTTTTATAGAAAAAAGCGTCCTGCGACGCTTTTTAAGGAGAATTATATTGCGTTTTTATAGAAAAATTTACTTTTTTTGCTTGACAAACGGATAATTTTGTTATATAATAAATGCACAAAGTACATAGAACAATATATTCTATGTACTTTATTTTTTTCTTTCGGGCGAAATCTGTCGTCTTATTTTTTTGCTGTTTTTTAGTTTAATAGATATTAAATAGACCCGAGAAGTTCGTCGCTCCAATCCTCTATGACAATCCCCTCAGTCTGCTTCGCAGACAGCTCCCCTTACTAAGGAGCGCCTATAAATATGGTCGCGAAATCATGTCCCTTGCTATTGGGCGCCTATCTTTGGTCGCTACGCTCCTGCTCGTAAAAATGCGAGCCACCACCTTTTCCGCCGAGCGAACATTGTGAGCGAACGCTACGGAGCAAAACCCTCATCAGTGCCTGACGGCACAGCTTCCCCCGTTAGACAATTCCGTTTTCTCTCGAAGTTTGTCCACAGGGGAAGCCTTTCTTTTGGTCGCTACGCTCCTGTTCGTATCCTTACTAAGGGGCGCCTATAATGCGTAGTTTTTTTATCCTTACTACAAGGTGACGTACATATTATATATGATTACGGGGACGCGCAACTTTGCAACTTTAATTAAAACTTTTCAACTTTTCTACTATTTCGTCGGCGACGTCCTCAACGGAGCGGTTATCGGTGGAAACGGTTATATCGGCATAGCGACTGTAAACTTCTTCGCGTTCGGCGATAATTTCGGCTATCTTTTTGGGGCTGTTATCTTTGAGAAGCGGGCGCGAAAAATCGTCTTTTGTTCGGCGATATATTTCTTCGGCGGACGCCGTGAGCCTCACTTTGATAAAATTTTGCAACAGATCCATATTGCTTTTATTGAGCGGAATGCCGCCGCCGCAACTCACGACGAAATTTTCCTGCCACACCACCTCGCAAAGCACGTCATGCTCGTAGCTACGGAATATCTCCTCTCCGAGCGTGATAAAGGCTACCGAAATAGGCATTCCCATACGCGCCACGAGGGTGTCGTCGATATCCAAAAGGTTCATTCCCAGCTTTTCGGCGACCACGCGGGCGGTCACGCTTTTTCCCGAACCCATCATTCCTATAAAAGCTATGTTTTTCATTTGAGCCTCCTCTTTATTATATCGATCGCGGCTTTGTAACCGTCTATTCCCAGCCCGGCGATCACACCGTCGCACGCAGAGCCGACAACTGAAAAATGGCGATATTCTTCGCGCGCCATGATATTGGTAAGGTGTACTTCTATTTTGGGTACGGCGAGCATCGCCACCGCGTCGGCGATAGCCACGCTCGTATGAGAATAGCCGCCCGCGTTTATTATAAGCGCGTCGGCGTCGCAATTCTGCACCGCGTCCACTATCTCGCCCTCGTGATTGGACGTAAAAAATTCGAGTTTTACGTCGCTTGCATACGCGACAAGTTCGTCTTGTAGTTCTTCGAGGGTCATCGTGCCATATATCGCTTCGCGTTTGCCGAGTTTATTGAGATTGGCGCCCGAAATGACAAGTATCTTCATAGCATCTCCTTTATTTTCAAGTATAATCCGTTTATCTCGTCGTTGTCAAACTCTTTGCCGCAGAAGATCTCATATGAATATATCGCCTGCGCTATGAGCATGCCCAAACCGCCGACGGACGGGCAATCGAGTTTCAACATTTCGCCGAAGTAGCGCAGATCGTAACAGAATCCGACCTTTTTCACGTCGGGAACATATGTGCCCGTCGTGCAAGCGACCACGCCG
The DNA here is from genome assembly GCA_947598585.1 of uncultured Clostridia bacterium. GTDB lineage: Bacteria > Bacillota > Clostridia > Christensenellales > Pumilibacteraceae > CAG-552. The sequence goes on along the minus strand of CANQFK010000033.1, from coordinate 10,475 downwards.
TCGGGAACAAAAGTTCGGTCATAGACTTTTACTCCGAATTTTTTTGCGAAATCGGCGACTTTAACGCTATCTCTGCCCGTGACGGCGATATTCGCGCCCGACTTTATGAGCGCCGAAACGCACGCGCTCGCCGCGCCGCCATAGCCTATTATCAGCACGTTCGACTTTTCCGCGTCGGGGAAATTGCGACACAGATCGAAAAGAAAGCCTTTTCCGTCCGTGCTGTACCCTGTCATGTCCTTGACGGTAACGGTATTCACGCTGCCGCAATCGCTTTTTATGTCGTCAAGATATTTGACTATTTCGGTCTTGAACGGCTTTGTCACATTAAAGCCGTCCGCGTCCGCCGCTATATTTCTTATATCGCGGAGTTTGTCGAAAGGTAAGTCAACGATCGAGTACTCGCCTTTTTCGCCGAAAATCTCAAAAAGACGCGCAAAAATTGTCGGAGAAAGCGAGTACCCTATCCCGCTTCCCAAAACGAATAATTTTTTCATACGAACAACTCCCAAAAGGACGGATAGCTTATTTCCACACACCTGTCGTCGTCCACCGTTCCGCCTCCGTCCGAAAGAGCGTTTGCCACAGCCATGCTCATCGCCATGCGGTGATCGCCGTACGAACGCGCGTTGCCGCCTTTGAGCCCCTTGCCGTTTATCCTGAATCCGTCTTTCAACTCCTCGATATCCGCGCCCATTGCGCGCAAATTGAGAACGGTGCATCGTATCCGATCGCATTCCTTGTTCCTGAGCGCCTCGGCGTCTACTATCTCGCTTTCGCCCTCTATGACGCACGCGAGCGCGGCAAGCAAGGGAAGTTCGTCGATAAGCGCCGCGGACATAGCCCCGCTTATCTTAAAAGGTTTCAAGTCCGATCGCCTTACCGTAAGATCCGCTCTGTCGCCGCGATCTTCTTCCTCTATGTCGCCGCCTATGCCGACAAAAAAGTCGATGAGTTCCCGCCGCGAAGTTCCCACGTTTTTGAGATAACAAAAGCCTCTTTTGAGCGCGAGCGCCATGGGATACGCGGCGGAAGATATATCGCCGGGGACGTTTACTTTTATGCCCGTGAGTTTGCTCTTGCTGATCGTGATGACTCCGTTCTCGTTTTTTATGTCCGCTCCGAACTCCCCGAGCATATCTTCCGTATGGCTGCGCGTTTTTATTCTTTCGGTAACGGTGGTCCGCCCCTCGGCGCCAAGCCCCGCGATAAGGACCGCGCTCTTCACCTGCGCGGACGGGACTTCGGGCACAAAATCGATCCCGTGCAATGTCGTACCGACGATTTTCAACGGAGCAAAACCTTTTTTGCTCTCTATTTTCGCACCCATGTCCGTCAAAACGTCTATGACGCATTTCATGCTTCGGCGCGAAAGGGACGCGTCGCCCGTTATGATAGCCGTAGCGTCCGAGCCCGAAAGCGCGCCCGCAAGCAATCTCATTACGGTCGCGGAATTGCGCGCGTCAGCCTCGGCGCCCCTTATTTTTCCGCCGACGACAGTCATCGCGCCTTTGTCGAAACGCACGTCCGCTCCGAGAGCCGCCACCGCGTCGAACGCCGCCGCCGTATCGCCGCAAAAGAGCGGATTGATTATTTCCGTCGTTCCGCAAGCCAACCAACCCAAGATAGCCGCGCGAATGGTAATGCTTTTATCGGGCGGCGGAGTAAGCGCGAGGTTGAATTGCTTTACGGGCTTTATCCTCATCACATTGCTCCTTTCAAAAGCCTCAGAAATTCGTTCCTGCTTAAATCGACTTCGCGAATGTCGCCTATATTTTGCGGATACATTACGCTAATTCCGCCGCTGTTCTTCTTGTCGGACATAGCGAGAACGGTGATAGCTTCCGCGTCGAGATTGAGCGGCATTTTGCCTATATATTTATACAGATACGATTGGACCTCGTAAAAGAAATTGTGCTCTATCAGTTCGCGAAGCATGGCTATTTCGAGTTTCATGCCTATGAGTACGCTCATTCCGTGCGAAAGCCCCGTGAGCATTTCCACGGCGTGTCCGACCGTGTGTCCCATATTGAGCGCTCTTCGCGGTCCGTTGTCGGTAAGATCCTTTTCCACTATCGCGCTTTTGAGTTTTATACATTTTTTTACCGCTTCCGCGGCGTCGAATTTGCCGTGCATGAAATTATAAAGGTCGGCGTCCATCAGCGACATCTTGACTATTTCGCCCATGCCGCTTTCAAATTCTCGCTGCGGCAACGAATTAAGATATTTTGTTTCCACAAACACGTCGGGCATATTGTACGCTCCGACCGCGTTCTTTATGAGTCCGACGTTGACTGCGGTCTTTCCGCCTACGCAACTGTCCGCCATGGCAAGCAGGGACGTGGGCACAAAACTCCACTTTATGCCCCGCATGTAAATGGACGCCACAAAGCCCGTGAGATCGCCTATAAGCCCGCCGCCGAACGCGGCTATCCTGTCGCCTCGTTTGACGCCGCACTTTATCATGGCGTTCACCGCTTTTTCCACGGAATAGAGGGTCTTGTTGCCCTCGCCTGCTTGTATAACAAAACGGGTCTTGGGAAGCAATCCTCCGTATATCCGTTCGAGATTGGAATCGGTGAGCACGAAAGCCGAATTATACAGTTCTTTCATTTCTTCGCCGGTGTTTATCGCTATTTTTTGCATAACGCCCCCTTTGCCTCGTAACGCTCTTTGAGTTCCGCCATTGTATCCCCTCCGAAACAATCCATTATCGCCGACGCAAGTTCGAGCGCGGCAACCGCCTCCGCAACTATGCACGCGGCGGGAACGGCGCACACGTCGCCGCGAACTTTGCCCGTAACGACTTCTTTTTGCGACCTGTCTATCGTTTTCAGCCCGCTTACGCTCGGGATCGGCTTGCATGTGAGCGCCAAAACGATATCCTCTCCGTTGGATATCCCGCCTTCTATGCCGCCGCAATTATTGCTCTTTCGCCGACCGTTTTCCCATTCGTCCACCACCTGCCTGCCCGTAGAAGAGGCAAAGCCGACGCCAAGTCCTATTTCGACCGCCTTGACGGACGGAACGGACATGAGCGCTCCGCACAGCCTGCCGTCCAGCCTGCGATCGAAGAAAACGTGCGAACCTATGCCCACGATCGCTCCGCTTACCGTAAGTTCTATCTTGCCGCCGAGGGTGTCGCCTTTCTTTGCCGTTTCGTCTATCAGCGTCTTTATTTCGTCAAAGTAGCGAACGTCGCACCTCGTCGCCGCGTCGAGCGCGTCAAATTCGGGCGTCGCCACGCCGCCTATCCGCAAGACTCGCGCCCTGACCGAGATCCCGAGTTCTTGCAAAAGTTGCAAAGCTATCGCGCCGAGCGCCGTCCTTATAGCCGTTTCTCGCGCGCTTGCACGTTCGGCTCCGAGCGACGGGTCGCCGTAACCGTATTTGATATCAGCCGCATAGTCCGCGTGCCCCGGACGATAAAATCCGAATTTGCCTCGACCGCAATCGCCGTTATTTATGATAACGGAGATCGGCGCGCCCGTCGTGACCGAGCCGTTCAATCCCGACAAGATCTTCGCTTCGTCGGGCAAAGTGCGCGAACGTTCGCCTCTGCCTATTACGGACTGCCTTAAAAGCAGCATATCGTCTATTTTTTGTTTGTCGATCGCCAATCCCGCAGGCATTCCCTCTATGATCCCCACAAGGACTTCGCCGTGCGATTCTCCTGCCGTCAAATACCTCATATAAAGATATTATATCATATTTTAAAGAAAAATCAAACTTTTTATAATAATAACTCGGTTTTTCCGCCACTATTTAATAAATATTGTCCCGCCCGAAAAAAAACGCCTCCGAGATCGACCCGAAGACGTAATTTTTTTTGTTGGCGGATCTTATCGATCTTGCGACGGATAGTAACCGAGCGTCAGACCGATGTAACCGTTTGAAATATTGTTTATCATATCGCCGACGTACATATTGAGGTAGTCGCCCTCGAACAGCGCGTCGCCTGCGGGAACGACCTTGTTTCCGTTCGCGAAATTCTTTATGGAAGTTCCGTCAAAATATCCTATGCCGCCCGCCGCGCTCATGAACACGGGGTCGCCTTTCCTTTGCTCGCCCAACGCTTGAAGATGCTGTCGCAGAATATTGTTCCCTTGTCCGAAATCGAGAGCGGCGTTGTCGTCTATGCTCAAATATCCCTTTATGGTGGGGAGATCGGAAAGATAGGGGTCGTCGTTCGATCTGAACAGCGCTATAAAGTTGAATTCGTCCTTTCCGCTTATGTCGTTATGTTTGAGATACGTTCTCCCCGACGAAACGAAAGTCCTGTTCGTTTTTATCACATTGCGGAACAGTTCCGTCGCGCCGAACATGCCGAACCAGCCCTCGCTCCCGCTTAAAAAGGATTCGAGTTTGCTGTTCGTCACTTTGACATTTGAGGCAACGTCGCCGTCGGACGTAAGAGAATAGTCGCATATCATCACGGGTCCGCCCGCGCCAATCATTTCGCTGTCGTCTACCGTGATGAACTTCTCCTGAACGTAATTTCCGCCTCCCATCGCATAAATAAAGCTGTTGTAATTATCGTAAGATCTGCACTTATAAATGTCGTACGAGGCTCCGCTTCCCTCTTCCTCATGGAAGTAGGTCACGATCCACTTGGACGTAATGCAATTTTCGATGCGGAAGTTTACGCCGCCCGCCTTGTGGTTGATAAGTCCGCCCGCAAGCGCGCCGTCGCCGCTGCGATTGGAATTGCCCACAAAGCAAACGTCCTTTATGATCGCCGAACCTATCGACGATCCTTGCGATACGTCCCCATTATTTTCCAGCCCTATCAACGAGGAGCCGCCCAAAACGACGCCTTTTACCGCCGTCTGCTCGCCCCTTACCACGAGCGGCATTGCCGACGCGTTCACCGTAAAACAGTTGCCTATGAGTTGGAAACGTTCATCGGGCAATACTCCGCGGGCAAAGATCTCGCGCTTGTCTTTGAGCGAACCGACCGCTCTTTCGAAGTCGGCGTCGGTAGGATCCAATTCCTCGCGGCTGTAAAAGAATGACGACGGAAGATCGTCCTTTGTTATTGCGATATTCGACTGCAAGATGACCGCGTTCACCTTGGTAAGCGGCAGACCGCGCTCCTGCTTGAATTTTTCCCAATCGGCGGCGATCTCTCTGTCGCTCTCGTCTGTCGCAACGCGATCGGCTTCTATCATGGCGAGATCGATCGCGCTGTAAGCGTTCCAGCCGTCCACGACGGTGAACTCGAAGTTTATCGAGCCTTTGGAACTTTCGGGACGATCGATTATAAACGGTCTTACCGTAAATTTAATCTGTTTATCGAGCGCAGCCTCTTTGAATTTATATCTGCCGTACGAAACGACCTCTACATATTGTTCGGCGGGAACATAAGAATACGTTCCGTCCACGCCCATGACTTCCACTTTTATTGCGGCGTCGAGAATATCGTCGTCAACGCTTTCTCCGTTGTTTTCGACGGTCACGATCGGTTTGAATTCGAACACGTTGTCGTCGCCCACACAATAAGCGTTGTCGCGCACATAAAATTCGGTATGCTTATCCGATTTCTCTGCCGTCGCGTCGCGGAACAGCGAAACAAACTCGGGCAATTCGACCTTTGTTATGCTGTAACCCGCATAGACGTCCTTTGCCTTGACCTCTATTTCGAGCGGACAAGTCAATCCCTTGTACGACGCGATGAGCGTGAATTTGCCCGCTTCCGCCGTGGAAAATTCCGAAAACGTCAATTCGGGATCTCCCGCCTTTATCTCCTTTTGGCTGCCGTCGCTGTAATGAGCCAATATCACCGCTTTCGAGGTGTCGAGCTTTTCTCCCTGCTCGACCGTAACGGCGACCGTACGTTCTTTGAACGATATGCTTTCGAGCGTCGGCTTATCGCAACCTATCGCGACAAGCACGACTGCGATCGCCAAAAGCATAGCTATTATAAATTTTGTCTTTCTCATATTTGCCTCCGCATTTATATCACACGAATATTATAGCATAGAAAACCATAAAAATCGTGGATTTTTATTCGCAACTTTCGTTGCTCCGTTTTACTTTCGTAAAACGTTTTCCGCTCATCTATGGCGCTCAAAAACCCTTGTAAACAAGTTTTTTCGCTTATATTATATCATATTTGCGCAAAAAAGCAACCTTTTTATACATAAATCGAGCCACAATAATAAAAAACGCCGATAACAAATCGCCGCGGCGTTTGAATATAAACAAAATCGTCCTATTTGCGTTCGAGAATTATCGTGACGGGACCGTCGTTATGCTGAACGATCTGCATGTCCGCGCCGAACACGCCCTTTTTGACCGTAGCGCCCCACTCTTTGAGTTTTATCGCCTCGTACTCATAGAGGATCTCGGCACGTTCGGGTCTTTCGGCTTCGGCAAAACTCGGACGATTGCCGCCCGAAGCGTCTGCGCAAAGCGTGAACTGCGATATGAGCAGTATCTCCCCTCCGACGTCGCGCAAAGACTTGTTCATCTTTCCGTTCTCGTCCTCGAAAATGCGCATATTATAAATTTTCTTCGCCATATAGTCCGCGCTTGCCTCACAGTCGCCCGCTTCCACGCCGAAATAGACCGCAAGCCCTACCCCTATTTCGGAGATGAGTTTTCCGTCCACCGACAGCGACGCGCCTTTTACCCTTTGAATAACCGCTTTCATCTCTGTTTCACCTGCATTTTTTTGGCATTGTTGATATATTCTACGGGTTCGCCGTCCTCGAATACTATGGCGCTGTTGTTGCCTATCGCATACGCGACGTCGAAATCCTTTGCCACTTCGTCGAATTCGGGTCGTTCGTCATAATGCGGACACGCTATGCCTTTGATAAGTCCCATTGCGGGCAAGACCTTGTATTCGGAACTTTGTCCGCGCATGATGTCATAGTCGGTGTAGGCGTTTTGGAACCAACAAACCGCGCCCGCGCTGAGCCCGCAAAGGATAACGCCACGTTCGTAAGCGTCCGACAGAAGTTTGTCCACTCCTTTTTCTTTCCACAGGTCGAGCATGAATTTCGTGTCGCCGCCGCCGACGTAAACGCAATCGGCTTTGTCGAATTTGGCTCTTATGTTTGCCTCGTCGTTTTCGCCGTACACAAGCAAGCCCACTTCCGCTTTTATGTCGAACACGGAAGTGTAGATCTTGCGAAAACTGTTGAAATACGGCATGCTGTCGTGGCTCGCCGTGCCCAAAAACAGTGCGCAACCCCTGTTGGGATAAGCGCGCTTAACTATATGATCGGCTATTATTTTATCTATTTCGAGCGTCGTCTTGTTTTTCAATTCTCCGCCGCCTATCGCAATGATCCGTTTCGTCATGATTACTCCTTATTTATAATTCTAACAATATACGGCGAATTTGTCAATCGATATGGGAAAGATAGGCATGCGTCTTTATTTTTTTCGCGACGGCGAACGCTATCTTGCACCTTGCCCGCATTTGACGCATATTAAATTTATCGGAGGTATATATGGCTAATGCAGACAGATTTATAATAGGCGCAAACGACGAACACGGGCAAGATCCGCCTACCGTGGGCAAACGAACTCCCGTTCTTCCTTACATAAACAGAAGTTTTTACGAAAACGAATTCAACCGACCTGCAAAATACTACTTTCTTTTGGCGTGTTTAAGAAGCGGTTTCAACGTTTTCGACGTAAAATCCGAACTCAACGACCTTTCGATAAGTACGCGCGTGACAAGAATAAACAGACAAGGGCTCACTTTGCTTGTCACCTTTGCCTACAACGCCGCCGCGGACGAAAATACTTTTTCTTCGGCGAACGGTTTTAAGGTGTACTATTCGAGAGAGAACCGCTACTCTTCAATGAGCAGATTGCTTTCCTACGATATTGCTTCGGGGCTCAACGAGGAGATCCCTCTGCGCGATCTCGGGGTCGGAACTCTGACCGAAATAGGCGTTTTGCGTTCGGTGAATTGCCCGTCGTCGCTCGCCGAATGCGGCTTTATGACCAACTTTAACGAAGCGAAGTTGATGGTCGATCCCGATTTTCAGGCAAGTTGCGGCGACGGAGCGTGCATAGGCGTCTGCGAAAATTTAGATGTAAGTTACGTTCCCGACGTCTATTATACCGCTCTGCCCACCCTCAGGATCGGCTATCGCGGCAACAGTGTGAAGATATTGCAGTGCTACCTCAACTTGTACGGCGAAGAACTCGGCGTCGACGGCATTTTCGGAAACGACACACTGAGCGCGGTCGAACAATTCCAGCGCGAAAACAACCTCGCCTCGGACGGTATCGTCGGGCGTATGACCTGGCAAACGCTCACTCGTCAGGCGCCGTTGCCTATATTAAGGCGAGGTAATACGGGCGTTTTTGTGCGGTACTTGCAGGCAAAACTTCTGTCAAAACTCTATCCCGTCGGCAATATCGACGGAATTTTCGGTGCGAACACGCAGTCCGCCGTCGAACAATTCCAACGCGAAAACAACCTCGCCCCCGACGGCATCGTCGGACGCCTGACCTGGGCAAGACTGACTCCCATCGGCGGCGGCAGGACCTGAGATCGGCAACAGAAAATTCAAATCACATTGCGGTACCGAATTGTCGATCATTCGAGGTTTTTATATCTCGGCAACCGATAGTCGCTCATTCCGCCCCTCTTGTACGCCACAATGCGGCGGGATGGGACGATATCCTTTGAACGATCTCCTCATCATCGAAAAGAAGTGACGGTTCATAAATTTTTTCTTTCATTTTCAGCACGAATTCCGTTTCGCGCGCCGTTAAAACGATCAGATCCTTTAAGTAATCGATCACGATCGTCTTTGCCTTTTCAATGTCGAAAGTATCCGTCTTTGCGATCACGGGTCTAAGCTGCATCTTGTATTTGCGGAAATCCAGACTATCGATATTGGCATAGTTCGATTCCAAGATCGAATAGTCGCCCGCGATGACGCTGTAAAATATCAGGCATTTTTTGAGTAAATCTTTATCGCTTACGGTTCCGTGCCCGATCATCGAATAGGCATCGTACAAATCGCGCGGCGTTGCCCTCGAAAGCAGCGCGTTGATCTTGCTTGCATACAACTCGGTCGTGTTAAGCGTGAGGGCTTCGAAGCCGCCGACGATCCCCTTTGTCAAAAGTATCTTCTTTTCAAGCGGCAGAATATGGCATCTGTCGAGAAAATTTATTTCGACTTTGATATTATCCCTATTGCTCGCACAGTTGATATAACCGAAAACGAAGGACGTAAGCGCAAAATACTCCCGCGTGTCGATGAGTGAATAACCTTCTTGAAACATATAGTCAGTGAGGCGTTTGCCGATCTTTTCCTTTGCTGCGGGCAATTCCTCGCGGGCAACATTTTCCGCAAAGTCAAGGTCGATGTCCACGGAGAGCCTCGGAAGTTCGACCGTCGTAAGATTGATCGCCGTGCCGCCCTTTAATGCCAACTTTCCGCCGATCACAGAATCGGAGTTAAGAAATCGCAAAACCTCGGCAAGGCGTAAGACCTTTTCGAGCGTTTCTTTTATAAAACCCGTTTTTAATGCCAAATCGCTCAGATATTGCTTTGAAAATTCCATTTAATAATCTCCCCATATCCGAGAAATGAGATTTTTCGGCGCCATCAGCCGCCATTCGGAATTGTATTCCACTTCATTGTATTCGTCCTTCAAGAAATACTTCACCTGCTTCGTCAAATGCCGTTTACATTCGTCAAAGAAAGCGTCCGAAAGTCCGAATTTACTTTGATAGTGTTGCAGTATATAACCTGCCTTTTGATAGAGAAGCACACAGCTATAAGCATCGAGCGCACCGAGCAGTACGCGTTCGTCGAGGATACGGATCTGTCCGAGTGCACCGAGCAGTTCGTCGATCCCGCCGCACGCATCAATGTCGTCGATACAGTCGATCACCGTGCGTTCGAGCGTGGTGACACGCACGCCCGCTTGCTCCATATATGCGATACCGTAATCATTTTTCGTCTGTTTGCGGACATACTCGATGCCGAGGAAGGTGAATGGATTGAACCGCGACTCGCTCCCGACGGTTATCGTATTAAACACCTGATTTGCCGCGCCGTAAAATTCCAACGCCGAATGATAGCAAAGAAATGCGTCGTCCGTGATCTTGCTTGCAATCTCGAACTTTGTCGCGAGCGGTTCGCCCGAAACATCGACAAGAACATACAGACCTTTGCGCACCTTCATGATCTTTTTGGTGCGAAGTTGCCCGGCGATCCAATTCTCATATTGCATATCGCTCGAAAATTGGGAGCGCATATCCTTTTTTGTGATAACAAATGGAAGCCATTTTGCCATGGTCAAACTACCCGCCTTTTAACCATTATAGCGCAAAACAATGCAAATGTCAATTGATTTGAGTTAATTCGGATAAAAACCGCTAAAATGACATCCAAGAAGAAGACGGATCGAAAATGAATTGAACCCCAAAGTTTGGACAAGAATTCATAATTAAATTTGTGAACGAGTTCGGTATTGCACCGGGCTCATTC
>CANQFK010000032.1 GCA_947598585.1 uncultured Clostridia bacterium | reverse complement strand
GCGATCGCGGATCCGGTCCGTTGTACTGAGGCGCTCCGTACTGCGGAGGTGCGTTATACTGCGGCGCATTGTAGTTGGGTGCGTTGTAATTTGGCGCATAGGGTTGTCCACCCTGTCTTTGACCGTCGTAAAAATCGTTGCGCGGTTCGTTGAACATATTGCGCTGAGTTTCGTATGTATCGGGATCTCCGTTTCTCGATCCGTTGCCGTCGAACGGAGCGCGGCGATCATACGGCTCGAACGAAGTGTTCTTTCGAGGTTCGTTGTCCGTTCCGCCCCACAGATTTGTTCCGTCGGGTTCGCGTCTGCCGTAATTCTGCTCGAACTGCGTCTTTGGCTCGCTGTTGTACGGCTCGAACGACGCCCTGCGCCTGTCGCGCTCTCTGCTCAAAGAGCCGAAGTTTTGCGACGGTTCGCTGTTGTACGGCTCGAACGAAGTGTTCTTTCGCGGTTCGTTGCCCGTTCCGCCCCACAGATTTGTTCCGTCGGGCTCGCGTCTGCCGTAATTCTGCTCAAACTGCGTCTTTGGCTCGCTGTTGTACGGCTCGAACGACGCCCTGCGCCTGTCGCGCGCACCCGACATAAGATCGCCAACGTTATTGCTTCCGTCGAATGTCGATCTTGCGGCAGAGTCGGTGTGATAAGGTTCGAACGCGGGAGCCTTGAAAGCGGCAGACGGCTTGGATTCGCTGTGATACGGCTCGAATTGCGTCTTTTTGCGCGGCTGCTCATAGCCCTGTTTAGCCTCGTTCAACCAATTTTGCAACTGTTCGCCGCCTTGGTCGGAACGATCCCCGTTATCGCGCAGATACGGATTCTCGCTCAGCCAATTTCCCGAACGACCGTTGTCATTTGCCGATCTTTGATCGTTATACGGCTCAAAAGACGGCATTTGCCTCGGCTCATAACTCTGCTTTGTTTCATAAAGCCAATTTTGCTGTCGTGGATCGGCGTTGCGATCGTTTTCGTAAAAATTATTGTTGTATGGATTTTGTTGATTGAATTGATCTCTCATTTGCTCGTTGCTCTCTGTTTGCCCTGCTTCGACGTCGGCGGGCTCATAATTGACGTCCTCGCTGATTTCTTTCTTTATCTCGGGCGGATCTTCGGGCTTTTGCTCCTCGTCCTTCTTTTTCAGATCCGTCACGTTAAGGGTGTTGTTTTGTCGCTTGCGCTTTTTCGCCCTGCGCGCGTTATAAGCCAAACTGAACCAAAGCGCGCCCACCATCGACAGGAACAATCCGAGAAAATACAACGTTCCCGTGTTGGAAAGCGGCATATCGGTAAACGCGAGCACCACTACCAAAAATATCAAGCTGTACAGTAGCGGTATCCACATTCCCAAAGTGACCAAGATCCAAGTGACCGCCTTTGCCAATCCGTTTGCAATTGCCTTTAAAAATTTCATTATCTTATGATATCCGTCCTCATATAGGGTATAAGCGCGTCGGGAACGGTCACCGTTCCGTCTTTATTCTGGTAATTTTCGAGGATCGCGGCTGTGGTCCTGCCCACGGCAAGTCCGCTTCCGTTAAGCGTATGCACAAACGCCGTTCCTTTTTCTCCCTTGTACTTTATGTTCATACGCCTTGCCTGATAGTCGAAAAAGTCCGAACACGAGGAGATCTCGACGTACCTGTTGTAACTCGGCATCCACACTTCGATATCGTAAGTCTTGCCCGAGGAAAATCCCGTGTCGCCCGTGCAAAGGCACACTACCCTGTAAGGAAGTCCGAGTTTTTGCAAAATGCTTTCGGCGTCATGAGTGAGCGCCTCGAGTTCGTCGAGGCTGTTTTCCGGTTTGACGAACTTCACGAGTTCGATCTTATTGAATTGGTGCTGTCTTATAAGTCCGCGCGTATCTCTGCCCGCGCTTCCCGCCTCCGCGCGAAAGCACGCCGTGTATGCACAATACTTTATGGGCAAGTCCTTTTCGGAAAGCACTTCGCCCCTGTGCATGTTGGTGACGGGCACTTCCGCCGTCGGTACAAGAAAGTAGCCGTTGTTCTTGACGGAAAAGGCGTCCTCCTCGAACTTGGGAAGTTGCCCCGTACCGTACATGCTATCTCTGTTTACCATAAAAGGCGGCAAAATTTCGGTGTAACCGTTTTGAGTATGCGTGTCGAGCATGAAATTGGCTATCGATCTTTCGAGCCTTGCTCCGAGCCCGCGATAGACAGTAAATCTCGCGCCCGATATCTTCGCCGCAGTCGGCTGATCGAGAATGTTGAGGTTCGCCCCTATCTCCCAATGCGGTCGGAGTTCGAAATCCGCTTTGCGCGGCTCGCCGTAACGACGTATCTCGACATTGTCCTTTTCGTCCTTGCCGATCGGCACGCTCGAATGGGGAATATTGGGGATAGACATGACCGCCTCTTTGAGTTCGGGCTCGATAGCGGCAAGTTCGTCGTCGAATTTCTTTATCTCCTCGCCGAGTTCCTTCATTTCCGCAATGAGCGCGGTCGCGTCGCCCTTGTTCCTTTTTATAACGGCGATCTCGTCGCTGACGCGGTTGCGCATTGCCTTGCGTTTTTCGGTTTCGGCAAGCAATTCCTTGCGTTTGAAGTACAGGTCTTTGACCTTGTCCACATCGTAACTTCCGCTGCGATAAGACATGATCTTTTTGATTTCTTCCGCGTTTTCCGCAATAAACTTTACGTCAAGCATATTTGTCCTTCTTATATAAAACTATGATACATGATAATTATACTACATTTATTCGACAAAATCAACATTTATTGTAGCATTTCGCGCAATAAAATACATTTTGTTTTGACTGACAGGAGCACATACGCGCAAGACGCTGCCCCCGCGGCGCATAAAAATGCGAGCGTTTCGTTCATGATCATCGCGAGCAAAGGATAAAGCGCAAGGATTGCCGAAAAACTCAGCGCGCACAATATGATCTTTGCCCGTTTTTTCAAATTTAAAAATGCTCCGTAATATCTTTTTGCGCAAACGACGTCCGAAATACAGGTGACGAAGTAAAACGCGACGTTCCCTATCGCCGCTCCCACTATCCCGAGGACGGGCAGCAACGCTATCGTCGTCGCCACTTTCACGACTGCGCCTATGACGAGGTTCGATACGGGTATCTTAGCCTTGCCTATCCCCTGCAACATGGCGGAGGTAAGCTGGATCATGCCGAGAGCGAGGATATCTGCGCTTTCGACGCGCAGAACAGTTGCCGCTATGCCTATCTCGCTTTCGGTCAATCCGCGCGAATACAAGATCCTCAAAACAGGCGCGGGCGCAATGGCGAACACAGCCGCGCAAGGCAGGATAGCGAACAAAAACACGTCTATGCTCTTGTCCGCCGCTTGGGAAATATCGCCGCCTTTAAGTTTGTTGTAAGCGATCCTCGGCAAAAGCGAGGTGGCGAGCGCGACCGTTATCACGGTAGGCATGCTTAGAAGCGAACCGACGGGTCCGCTCATAAGTCCGAAAAGCGAGGTGGACAGTTCCACGTCTGTGCCGCTCTTTACAAGCAGATTTACTATCAAAAAACTATCGACCACTTGGCTCACGGGCAAAACGAGCGCGCCGAGCGTTATGGGCAGCGCCACGGAATATACGTCCTTGATCGTTTGCACAAAATTTCTTTTGACGCGCCGAGCCTTTTGCGGGATCTCGCTTTCATTTTGCGCCCGCGATCCGTTAGTCGCCACACAAGCCGTATCCGCCGCCGCTTCCGCCATGACGGGAACGATAGAACGCGAAATTTCCTCGCTCTTCCGTTTTTTTGCGGCGCGCACGAAAAATCTTATGCCGAGATAGCTTAAAGCCGCCGCCTCGCTTACAGACACGCCCATAAGAGCGCCGAATACGCCGTATTCCACGCCCCTTTCTATCATGACCGAGGCAAAGAACAGTCCCGCTCCCACCTTTACGACTTGTTCCACTATCTGACTTATTCCGCTGGGCAAAAGGTTTTGCTTGCCTTGGAAATATCCGCGGAAACAGGATATCATTCCCGAAAAGACGACGGCGGGAATTATCGAAATATACGCTACGCTCGCCTTATCGTTTCCTTGCAGATATGCGATCTTATCCTTGAAAAGGAACAGAACGACGCCTATCGCCGCGCCCGAAACGGTCACGACCACAAGACTGCTCCAAAGCGTTTGCCTTGCCGCGCTTTCGTCTTTCATCGCCGTATATTCGCTCACATTTTTGCTTATGGCGGCAGGAAGTCCGCCGCACAAAACAGCCAATATGAACGAATACACGGGAAAGATCATCTGATACAATCCCATGCCTTCCGCTCCCAGAATGTTGGTGAGCGGCAGACGATAAAACATTCCTATTATCTTGCCCGCGATCCCGAGCAAGGCGAGCATCGCCGCGCCTTTGAAAAACCTTTTTGTCACAGATATAGTATGTTTATTATAAAGACTTTAAATGCCAAAATATGTCATAAAAAAGCAAAAAGCAAAATATAGTTTTTTGTATGAAAAAAATTTTTTCGCTGTCCATGCTCATCGTCGGCACGATGATCGGCGCGGGCTTTGCTTCGGGCAAGGAAATAGCGTCATTCTTCGGAGAGAACATTTCGCCCCTCGTGGCTGTAATGGTAGGCATAGGGATATTTCTGCTATGCTTTTTCTTTTGCTCGATAGGACGCGTATATAAATGCCGCGATTTCGGCGACGTAAATCAAAAAATGTTTGGCAAAATACATATTATGACAGACATAATATTGCTCCTTAACAGCTTGATAGTGCTTTCGGGCATGCTTTCGGGCATGAACAGCCTGCTGGACCCAATACTGCCCATATCCCCCGCTTACTCGATAATAAGCGGCGTTCTGTGCGCCGTGATCGTGTCAAAGGGCATTAACGGACTGCTCAAAGGCAACAGCGTCATAGTGCCGTTCATCGTTTTGTTTATCGTTTTGGTATGCTGTTTCAATATCGATATCCCGTCCGAAATGCCGCCGCTCGCTCCCATCGCCCTGCCAGCCTCCGTAATATATGTTTGTATGAACATAATGCTTGCCTGCACGGTGCTGGTGACGGTAGACGAAAAGCCCAAAACGGTGTTTTGGGCTTCGCTCATCGCCGCTTTGGTCATGACGGCGCTTATGCTTATCATCATTCTTACTCTCAACGGCTGCGATACAAGTTCCGATATGCCGCTCATAGACGCCGCAAAATCGAGCAAGCTGCTCTACTACGTCGCCGTTGCCGCCGTAGCCACCTCTATCTTTACGACGATGATGACTGCTCTCAACGGAATTTCGTCCTGGCTCGCTCCGCTTACAGGCGATCGTTTCGCCGTGGCGTCGTCGCTGCTACTCGGACTTATAGTGAGCAATATGGGTTTTTCCAACGTAGTGGCTTATCTTTATCCGCTAATAGGGCTGATAGGTCTTATATACGTTATCGCATGTGTTATCGCGGTTTCAAAAAGATCGCTTTTTAAAAAACCTCTCGACAAGCGCAACGGCAAAGTACATGACGGCGGCAAGAAAACAAAGAATTACGGTTGACGTCATTACAAGGTCGAGTTTGAACACCTGCCCGCCATAGATAATAAGGTAACCGAGCCCCGCGCCGGACACGAGATATTCTCCCATTATCGTGCCTACCCATGCCAGCCCGACGTTTATTTTGAGCACCGACAAAAACGTCGGAACGCTTCCGGGCAAAACGAGTTTGGTCAAGATCTGTCTTTTGGTCGCACCCATAGAACGCATAAGGAGTATCTTGCCCTCGTCGGTCGCCATAAGCCCACCGAGCGTGCTGATTATGGTGACTATTATGCAGATAAGGACGGTCATCATGATGATAGCCTTTGCGTCCGCGCCCACCCATATTATGATAATAGGTCCCAAGGCGATCTTGGGCAAGCTGTTGAGAACGACGATATAAGGTTCGAGCACCTTGCGCAAAAAATCCGACCACCATAACGCCACCGCTATAAGGCTGCCGAGCGCCGTCGAAACGGCGAATCCTATCACACATTCGTAAAGCGTCGTGCCTATGTGCTTCCACAGCCCCTGCTCTTTGAGTTCGCCGAGCATCTTGATGACGCGCGACGGCGACGAGGTAATAAAGCTGTCTATCCATTCGAGTTGCGCCGCCAGCTCCCACAATCCCAAAAAGCAAATCAGTATCAGGACCTGCACGACTATTATCTTTATCTTTCTGTTCCTGTTCTTATAAATGAACAGTTCATGTTCGCTCTTTTGTTTTTTCATACGCTTACTTCCTTCCATATCGTATCGAACCATTTGCCGAACTCGCTCTTTTCTCTGCGTTTGAGCGGCGTAGGCGCGTCAATGTCGATCACAAAAGTCTTTTTGACCACTGCGGGACGCGCGCTCAACACCACGATCCTGTCGGCAAGGCTCACCGCCTCGGATATATCGTGAGTGACGAGTAGCGCTGTCTTTTTTTCGCTCTTTATGATCTCGTACACGTCGTTGCACACGCTCAACCTCGTCTGAAAGTCGAGCGCGGAAAACGGTTCGTCAAGCAAAAGCAGCTTGGGATCGAGCGCCAGAGTGCGTATGAGCGCCGCGCGTTGCCGCATTCCGCCCGAAAGCTGACCCGGATATCTGTCGCGAAATTCCCATAATCCGTATTTTTTGAGAAGATCTTCCGCTTTGCCCTTTACTTCATCGCTGAGATTGCGATGGATCTCGGGTCCCAAAAGAATGTTCTTCTCGATGGTGCGCCATTCAAAGAGCATATCCCTTTGGAGCATATATCCCGTTTCGCTTCCCGGTCTTTCCACCGGCTTGCCCATAAGGGTAATGGTCCCGCCGCTCGGTTTCATCAATCCGGAAATAAGCGAAAGTATCGTCGTCTTGCCGCAGCCCGACGGCCCCACCAAAGCTATGAATTCGCCGTCCTCGATGCTCAAAGTAATGTTTTCGATAGCTTTGGTTTCCTGTTCGACCGTTTGATAAGTAAGGCTTACGTTATTCATTTTAAGTATTTCCATGGTTGATCCTTCCGTCTTAAAGTATTTTATTTATTCAGCCTATCAGCTCCTTTGCAATGCTGTTGTCCACCGCAACGTTGAAGTCCGCACGGCTGTCGAGATTGTCCGAATTTTCCATTATCTCTTCGAGGCGAATGAACGAACTCTCGCTCATTACGGGAGTGTGGCACCAGGCGTCAATACTCAGATATCTTTCCACCGACGACGCCATAAGTTCGAGCTCGGTGCCGGGGAACGACGCTTCGAGCGCACGAGCGACAGCCATGCTGTCATTGTCCCTTATGAACTCATATCCCCTTATTATGCATGACAAAAACTGCTTTACAAGTTCGCGATTGGCGCTCAAATAGCTCTTCGACGCCGAAAATGCCGTGTACGGAACGTCGCCCGACGCCTCTCCCACCGAAGCTACGATATAGCCTTTGCCGAGTCGCTCGAAGTCGCTTGCCGTCGGTTCGAACATCGTGCAGTAGTCTATGTTCTTGTCGCCCTCGAAAGCGCCCACCATTGCGTCGAACGCCACGTCGGTATCGAAGTCGAGATCATTCAGCGAAAGTCCGCCTTTCTTCTCCACCACATATTGAAGAGTCATAGCCGGAACGCCGCCCGGTCTGCCCGCAAGCATGTGCTTGCCTTTGAGATCGCTCCACTTAAAGTCCTTTTGTTCGGTCCTTGCCACAAGGAACGAGCCGTCGCGCTGAGTGAGTTGTCCGAATATAACGGGATAGTTCTTCTGCCCTTCGACATGGCAATAGATAGTCGCCTCGGGTCCCATAAGTCCTATATCCGCGCTCTTCGAGGCGATAGCCGTCATTACCTTGTCGGCTCCGCCGCCGTTTGTAAGTTCGATCTCTATCCCCTCTTCCTCAAAGTAGCCGTTGTTTATCGCAACATACATCGGCGCGTAAAAAATGCTGTGCGTCACTTCGTTCAGCCTTATGACTTTTTTATCGGACTTATTACATCCGACGACGGTAAAAGGCAATGCAAACAGCAACGCGCACATAAACAATACTGCAATTTTTTTCATATTATTCCTCCGATATTTTTTCATACTTCATACTATGCTTATCGAATTTTACTTGTTAATATCAGTTGATTTATTAGTTCCGTTATGGTATAATCTTGTCAAGGATATAATTATTTGAAGGTACCGCATCATGAATAAAACATACGAACCGAAAGATTTCGAACATCGTATTTACGATAATTGGCAAAAAAAGGGCTACTTTAAAGCCGCGCCCGACAAGAACAAAAAACCTTTTTCGATCGTTATGCCTCCCCCGAACATTACGGGTCAGCTGCATATAGGACACGCGCTCGACTGCACCATGCAAGACGCCGTCGTAAGGTACAAGCGCATGAAAGGTTATGAAACGCTTTGGTTGCCGGGGACGGATCACGCTTCGATAGCCACCGAAGTGAAGATAGTCGAAAAACTCAAAAGCGAGGGCACGAGCAAAGAACAACTCGGACGCGAAAAGTTCCTCGAACGCGCCTTTGAATGGAAAGAACAATACGGCGGCAGGATCGTCGAACAACAAAAGCGCCTTGGCGTAAGCTGCGATTGGGACAAAAGCGCGTTTACCATGGACGAGCGTTGCAGCCGCGCCGTGCGCGAAGTGTTCGTCAAAATGTTCAACGAGGGCATGATCTATCGCGGCAACAGGATAATAAATTGGTGCCCCACCTGCAAGACCGCGATTTCGGACGCAGAGGTCGAGCATGAAAGCACGGACTCTCACCTTTGGCATATAAAATATCCGCTTACCGACGGCAGCGGCGAGATAATCATAGCCACTACCCGCCCCGAAACATTGCTCGGCGATACGGCGGTCGCGGTCCACCCGTCGGATATAAGGTACAAAAGCTATGTGGGCAAAACTCTCAGGCTCCCGCTCGTCAATAGAGAGATCCCCATTATCGCGGACGAATACGTCGAAAAGGATTTCGGCACGGGCGCGGTAAAGATCACGCCCGCCCACGATCCGAACGACTTCGAAGTGGGAAAACGACACGACCTGCCCATTATAAATATTCTCAACGACGACGCCACTCTCAACGAGAACGCAGGCGTTTATAAAGGTCTGAACAGATACGACGCGCGCAAAAAAATTCTCGACGACCTGAATAGCCTCGGATATTTGGTCAAGACCGAATCGCACCTGAACAATGTAGGGCATTGCTATCGTTGCAATGACACGATCGAACCTATCGTATCCAAACAGTGGTTCGTAAAAATGAAAGAACTCGCAAAACCTGCGATCGACGCGGTAAAGAAAAAGGAAATAAGGTTTATTCCCAAACGCTTTGAAAAGGCTTATCTTCACTGGATGGAAAACACGCAGGATTGGTGTATTTCACGCCAGCTCTGGTGGGGTCACCGCATTCCCGTTTTCTATTGCGAGAAGTGCGGCAAAGCGACGGCGTCGATCGACGACATAACGGCCTGCCCTCAATGCGGCGGCAAAGTTCATCAGGACGAGGACGTTCTCGACACATGGTTTTCTTCGGCGCTATGGCCGTTTTCGACGTTGGGCTGGCCCGAAAAGACAGAACTTCTGGACTACTTCTACCCCACGGACACGCTCATCACGGGCTATGACATAATTGGCTTCTGGGTGTCGAGAATGATATTCTCGGGTCTGAAACACACGGGCAAAAAACCGTTCTCGGACGTGGTGATACACGGCATCGTGCGCGACGACAAGGGACGCAAGATGAGCAAATCGCTCGGTAACGGCGTCGATCCCATCGAAGTGATAGAGAATACGGGCGCGGACGCCTTGCGTATAGCTCTTGTCAGCGGCATTTCCGCCGGCGGCGACATAAAATGGTCGAGCGAAAAACTCGAAGGCTATCGCAACTTCATGAACAAGATATGGAACGCGGCGCGCTTCGTGCTTATGAATGCGGAGGGCTGCACGATAAAGGAGATCGGTTCGTTCCGCCTCACTCTTGCGGACAAGTGGATACTCGGCGAATTGTTCAGGTGCGTCAAACGCGTTACCAAACTTATGGACAAATACGAAATAGGTCTTGCGGCTGCCGAAATTTACGACTTTATCTGGAACAACTTCTGCGATTGGTATATCGAATTCAGCAAGACCGCGCTATACAGCGACGACCTCGAACGCAGAAACAACGTCATAAGCGTGCTTATGTACGTTCTGCGCGAAACGCTCAAACTCGCCCACCCCATAATACCGTTTATCACGGCGGAAATATACAACGAACTCCCCAATAAGGACGCAGAGGACATAATGATCTCACCGTTCCCCGAAAACGTGGGCATAGTGACAAAGGCGAAGATCATACGCAGTTCGTTCAACGCCGAGCTCGCCAAGATGCGCTCTGTAATGGAAGTCATCAAAAACATAAGGGCTATGCGCAGCGACATGAACGTTAGTCAATCAAAGCGTACGGCATTGTATATAAAGCCGCTCGGCAACAACAAGGCGCTCGTGAAGTCGTCCCTGTCCTATATCGAAAAACTCGCTTGCGGCAGCAGCATCGAACTCGTGGACAGCGAACCGCAAGGCAAAAACGTTACGGTGCTTTCGACGATCGCCGAGGTCTACATTCCCATGAACGAGCTTATCGACAAGGATAAGGAGATCGCGCGCCTCAAACACGAACTCGAAGTAGTGGAAAGCGAGATAGCACGCGCTCAGGGCAAACTCGCCAACGAGGGATTCGTAAAAAAGGCGCCCACCGCCCTCATCGAGGCGGAAAAAGCCAAGATCGTAAAATACGAAGAGCAAAAAAACACGTTGCTCAAAAGCATAGACAATCTGAATTAAGGAGGTAATAATGTCAGACAAAAGATTTATGAGCCTGCTGTCCAAGGAATATCCCGACGTCAAGTCCGCGGCAGTGGAGATTATAAACCTTTCCGCTATCCTTTCGCTTCCCAAAGGGACCGAATACTTTTTCAGCGACCTGCATGGTGAACACGAAGCGTTTATTTATATGCTCAAAGGCGCTTCCGGCGTGATCAAGGAAAAGATCGATTGGCTGTTTTACAAGAACTCCATGAGCGAACGCGAAGAACTCGCCCAACTCGTCTATTATCCCGAAAAGTTGCTCGCCGAAAAACGCGAACAGCCCGGCTTTGAAGATTGGTGCCGCAAGGTCATCTTCCAGCTTATAGCGGTATGCAAAGACACTTCCAACAAGTACACTCGCTCCAAGGTCCGCAAAAAGCTGCCCAAAGGCTTCGCTTACATAATGGACGAACTTTTGCACGCCGACGACGAAGCCAACAAGGCGCATTATTACACACAGATCATAAATACGCTTATCGAAACGGGTATGGCGGAAAGTTTTATAAAAGAACTCAGCGGCACTATAAGCCGACTTGCGGTAGACAGACTGCATATCGTCGGCGACGTGTTTGACCGCGGCCCCCACCCCGACTATATAATGGATTATCTCATAAGCTACGACAACGTGGACTTTCAATGGGGCAATCACGATATCAATTGGATGGGCGCTTCGCTCGGGAATTGGGCTTGTATCGCCAACGTCTTGCGCATAAGTTTTGCTTACAACAATTTCGATATGCTCGAAATCGGTTACGGAATAAATCTCAGACCGCTGAGTTCGTTCGCCATTCAAACTTACGGCGACGACGAATGTTCATGTTTCGCGCCCAAAGTCTTCGACAAAAACAAGTTCGACCCCATAGACATGAAACTCGCCGCAAAAATGCACAAGGCAATAAGTATAATTCAGTTCAAGGCGGAGGCGCAACTTGCCGCGCTTCACCCCGAATACAATGTTGACGCCAGAATTTTACTCGACAAGATCGACTTCAAAAAAGGAACGGTGCGTATCGGCGGCAAAGATTATCCTTTGCGCGACACGAACTTCCCCACCGTCGATCCGAAAGATCCGTTTGCTTTCACCGATGACGAAAACGACCTCATGGAACGCATGGCGGCTTCCTTTACAAGCAGCAAGAGATTGCGCAGTCACATCGAATTTTTGTTGACGCACGGTTCGCTTTACAAGGTTTTCAACAACAATCTGCTCTATCACGGCTGTATTCCCATGACCGAAAACGGAGAATTCGCAAAAGTGGACGTTGGCGGCGGAGTTGCTTTGAGCGGCAAGGAATATTTCGACTACCTTGACCGCGAAGTGCGCAGGATCTATTACGGCGGCGGTAACGATAAGTTCGTGGGACATCTGCTCTGGTACTTGTGGAGCGGCGGAAAATCTCCCCTGTTCGGCAAGAACACCATCACGACGTTCCAACGCTTCTTCGTCGAGGACAAGGAAACGCACAAGGAGATGACAGATCCCTATTACAGGCTTATCGCCGACAAGGAAATTTGCAGAAAGATCCTCAATGAGTTCGAGATCTTCGACGGCGGCCATATCATCAACGGCCATGTGCCCGTAAAGACCAAACTCGGCGAAAGTCCCGTAAAAGGCGGCGGATTGCTTTATGTCATCGACGGCGGAATGGCTAAGTCGTATCAAAGCACGACGGGTATTGCAGGTTATACTTTGATATACAATTCGCGCTACTATGCGATCGCTCAGCACAAACAGGGCGAGCAAATGAATAACGCCGCCCCCACTATCCAGATAGTGGAATACACCAATAAGCGCGTCACCGTTGAGGACACCGATACAGGCGCCGAACTCAAAGCGCAGATCGAAGAACTGAAAGAATTGATAAACTACTATAAATCGCTTCAATGTTGATAGATAAATAAGTCGGCAATTGCGGTTGCGAAGAGAGTGATGCAAATTGTATTGTTTATAAGAATGATCGAAAATAAGGCAAATTATTTATAAGACAAATTTTTATAAGACAAATTATTGATTTATAAGAATATTGATCATAATACAAAAAAGTCCATAGTATCCCATGGACTTTTTTGTCGTTGCAATAAAAGCTGCATAACGTAATATTACCGCCTCTTGATAGGCGAAGCAGACTGAGGGGATTGTTTAAATAATAGCGTAAGACAACCAAAAGAATGGCTTCCCCTTTTTGTAAAAGGGGAGGCTCCCGAAAGGGGTCCCAAAAAATGCTTGCATTTTTGGGAAAGAGG
>CANQFK010000031.1 GCA_947598585.1 uncultured Clostridia bacterium | reverse complement strand
GAGTCCTTTTCGCTTGTTGCTCCTCTTCCCCAAAAATGCAAGCATTTTCGGGGACCCTTATAGGAGCCTCTTCCTCGAAGTGTAAACAATCCCCTCAGGCGCCTTACGGCGCCAGCTCCCCTTGCTAAGGAGCGCCTATCATATGGTGCTATTTTTATTTCCCGTCTATTCTTATAAATTATCAATACAATATTATAATTATGTATATTCGCTAATTAAAAAGGAAAAACTTCTTTATCTTCTTTGATTTTATATATAGAATTAACAATTCAAAATTTACTAATGAAGATATCCGAAAAATTAAAGGAGAAAAACTTTTATACAGCTTTCTCCTTTAAATAAATTAACAAAACAAATGGAAATTTTAAAAATAAAAATGGAAATCATCAAAAAATAATTGAAATCATCAAAACAAATAGATCTTGCAATACAAAATGGAATTTAGCAATACAAAATAGAAAATAAAATGGAACTTTTCAGAACAAAATGCAAATTACATTACAAATTAGAGTTTAGCAATTCAAAATAGAATATCAAATACTAAATAAAAATATACAATACGAAATTTAAAAATTACAATTCAAAATGGAAATTACAATACAAAGAGAAATTGCAATACTAAATAAAAATTACATTACATAATTACAATACAATGGAAATTGTAATATATAATGGAAAATAATTTTAGTAAAAAATAGAATTTACAATACAAGTAATACGAAATTCAGCGCATATTCGGGAAGTGCAAACGGCGCAGGGCGTCATAGAGAACGATCGCGACGGAATTTGCAAGATTAAGAGAGCGCAAGGACTCACCCATCGGTATACGGATAGCGGTATCGGGATTGCCGAAAACCAGATCTTCGGGCAAACCCTTTGTTTCCTTGCCGAAAAGCAAAAAGCAGTTATCCGGGAGTTCTACGTCGGTATAGGTTTTCTTCGCCTTTGTAGAGCAATAAAAGAACTTTGCGCCCTTGTTTTTTTCGAAAAACTCGTTCAGATCCTCATAATAGATCACTTCCACCTTGTCCCAATAATCGAGCCCCGCGCGTTTGAGCGTGCGATCGCTTATCTCGAATTTAAAAGGCTTGACAAGATGAAGCCTCGAACCCGTACAAGCGCAGGTCCGCGCAATATTGCCCGTATTTTGCGGTATTTCGGGCTCTACCAAAACGACGTTTATCATATGATTATGTTGATCAATCTACCCTTGATGAAGATAAATTTCTTTATAGCCGCACCGCCGAGCATTTCGGCGATCTTCTCATTTTTGAGCAAAAATTCTTTTGCCTCTTCTTCGGAAAGCGACGTCGGGATCACGATCTTGGAACGCATTTTGCTGTTTATCTGAACGGCGACCTCGACCTCGTCCTTGACAAGTTTGCTCTCGTCGCAGACGGGATATTTTTCGCGGAAAATACTCGGTTTAAATCCCATTCTCTCGTGCATTTCCTCGGCAAAGTGAGGCACGAGCGGCGCAAGGATCCTTATGAGTTTTTCGCAAGTTTCAAAGTATAGATCACCCGCGTTATCGCATTTGTACATGGTATTCACAAGTTCCATTATGCGCGCCACCGCAGTGTTGAACGAGAACGTTTCCATGTCCTCGGTCACCTTTTTTATACAATAGTTGAGCGCGTATTCGAGCTCGCGTTTCTCCTTTTCGTCCACCTTTTGCCCCTTTCGGGTAATGGCGACGTCCACCGCCCTTTCGACTCGGTCGAGGAACTTGCTTATCGACTTGATTCCGTCGTCGTTCCACGGTCCGCCCTCTGTATAAGAAAAGCCGAACATAAGGTACAATCTCAACACGTCCGAACCGTACTTTTCGACAAGGTAGTCGGGATTAACGGCGTTGCCCTTTGATTTGCTCATCTTTTCGCCGTCGCTGCCGAGGATCAGTCCTTGGTGAACGAGCGAAGTGAACGGCTCGTCGAAATCGAGATAGCCCATATCGCGCAACGCCTTGGTTATAAATCGGGAGTACAGCAAGTGCATACAAGCGTGTTCCGCGCCGCCGATATACTTATCTACGGGCAACATCTTGTTTATCTTCTTTGGATCGAACGGCTTGTCGGGATTTTTGCTGTCGGGGTATCTGAGATAATACCAGCTGCTGCACACGAACGTGTCCAATGTATCGGGATCGCGATGCGCGGGTCTGCCGCAAACGGGACAAATCGTGTTTATAAAACTTTCACACTTACGAAGCGGGCTCTGTCCGTCGGGCGTGAAATTGACGTCGTAAGGAAGTCTGACGGGAAGATCCTCTTCGGGAACGGGTACCGCGCCGCAATGATCGCAGTGGATAATGGGTATGGGCGCGCCCCAATAGCGCTGGCGCGAAACAGACCAATCGCGAAGTCGATAGTTGATCTTTACGCCCCCAAGTCCCTTTTTATTAAGAAAAGCGAGTATGGTTTTTTTGCCTTCCGCTGTGGTCATGCCGTCAAAGGCGCCGCTGTTTACAATAACTCCGTATTCGGTATACGGAAGTTCGTCGGGACTGCCGTCCTTGCTTTTTATTACCCTATTTATTTTTAAACCGAACTTTTTCGCAAACTCATAGTCGCGCGTGTCATGAGCGGGAACGCCCATTACCGCGCCCGTGCCGTATGTGGCAAGGCAATAGTCCGCTATCCACACGGGGATCTTTTCGCCGCTTATGGGATGAGTGCAATACGCGCCCGTAAACACGCCCGTTTTTTCCTTGACGGTGCTAAGCCTGTCGATATCGCTCGCCTTGCTCGCCGCCGTTTTGTATTCCTCTACCGCTTTGCGACATTCGGGAGTGGTTATCTTATCCACGAGCGAATGTTCGGGCGCGAGAACAACGTAACTTACGCCCATAAGCGTATCGGCGCGAGTGGTGAATACGGTTATCTTGTCGTCGCCCATGGGGAAAACGACCTCGCCGCCCTCGCTTTTTCCTATCCAATTGCGCTGCATGGTGAGCGTTTTTTCGGGCCAATCGAGTTTGTCGAGGCAATTTATGAGTTCCTCGGCATAGTCGGTGATTTTGAGGAACCATTGCGTCATGTTTTTGCGCACGATCTCCGCGCCGCAACGTTCGCATTTGCCGTCGACCACCTGTTCGTTTGCGATGACCGTATTGCAGGACGGGCACCAATTGACAGGCGATTGCTTCTGGTATGCGAGCCCATGCTTATAAAGCTGTAT
Organism: uncultured Clostridia bacterium; assembly: GCA_947598585.1. Classification (GTDB taxonomy): domain Bacteria; phylum Bacillota; class Clostridia; order Christensenellales; family Pumilibacteraceae; genus CAG-552. Next base: position 10,027 of record CANQFK010000031.1, on the reverse strand, counting down.
AAACAACCACTGGGTCCACTTGTAATATTCGGGCGAACAGGTATACAAAAGCGACGACCAATCGAACATGGCGCCTATGCTTTTGAGTTGTTTCTCCATGGTGGCGATGTTCTTTTTTGTGCTGTCCTCGGGGTGTATGCCCGTCTTTATCGCGTAATTTTCGGCGGGAAGTCCGAACGCGTCAAAGCCCATGGGCTGAAAGACGTTGTAGCCTTGCATTTTTTTGAACCTCGCAAAGCTGTCGCTCGGCGCATAATTGTACCAATGTCCGAGGTGAAGATTGGAGCCCGAGGGGTACGAGAACATTTCCAGAACATAATATTTCTTTTCGGGATGTTCCTTGTCATAGGAGTTTATGCCCTCTTTCTCCCAATATTCATTCCATTTCTTTTCTACCGATTTGAAGTCCATAATTGCCTCTCGTTTTTTTCATTATATATAAATCGACATTGTCGGTCAAGTTTTTTCGGTCGCGTGCGTCCATCATATTATCGGTTGCTACGCCGACCCGAATTTGCATGAACGCGTCACATTTTTTCGGGCGCTTTCAAGAGAATGAGTTCCATTCCGTTTTTCAGCGTGTTCTTTACCGCCAAAGTAATGGCAAGGCGAGCGTTCATGACGTTCTTATCGTCGCAAATTATGCGGTGTCCGATATAAAACTTATTGAAACATTGCGCAAGGTCGATAAGATATCTGGTGAGTATGCTCGGCTCGTATTTGTCGGCAGCCGACTTCACTATATCGTCGTAGGAATTGAGATGACGAATGAGCGCAAATGTGTCGTCGTCGACAAGTTCGCCGTAATCTATCTTGCCCGTCGGCTGTGCTTTGGCAAGGACCGAACAGCACCTTGCGTGCGTGTATTGAAGATACGGACCCGTTTCTCCGTCGAAATTCAACGCCTTTTCGTACGAGAACACCATATCCTTTATGCGGCTGCCGCACAACGCGCCGAAAACGACCGCGCCAACGCCTATCGCCTCGGCGGTTTCTTCGCTGTTGGCAAGATCGGGATTCTTTTCGGCGATGATCGCCTTGGTCTTTTCGACCGCCGTGTCGATAACGTCGATGAGTTTGACTACGTTGCCGCTTCGGGTACTAAGCGCTCCCGAGCCCTCGATGCTGACCATGCCGAAAGGCACATGCACGCAGTCCTCCGCCCACTTGTATCCCATGAGTTCGAGCACCTTAAACACCTGTTTGAAGTGCAGATTCTGTTGATAAGCCACGACATAAAGGTTTTTGTCGAAGTCGTACGTCTTTTTTCGATATTCGGCGCAAGCCAGGTCGCGGGTAGCATAGAGCGACGCGCCGTCCGATTTCAATATCAAACAAGGGGGCATTCCGTATTGTTCGAGCGGAACGACCATTGCGCCCTCCGATTCCACAAGCAAATTCTTTGCTTTGAGTTCGTCCACAACGTCTTGTAACTTGTCGTTATAAAAACTTTCGCCGTTATAGCTGTCGAATACGATCCCCAGCCTTTTATAAACCTTATCCACTTCCGCAAGCGTGATCTTTTTGAACTGTTCAAAGACGGTTGTCGCGGTCGCGTCCCCCGTTTCTATCTTTTTGAACCACATTCGCGCTTCGTCGTTGAGGCTGTCGTCCTTTTCCGCCTCCTTATGGAATCGCACATAGAGTTCGAGCAAACTGTCCATAGTTTGTTCGCCCTTGCCCCACTTGAAGTATGCCGTAAGCAATTTGCCGAACTGAGTTCCCCAATCGCCGAGGTGATTTATCCCCACTACATTATATCCGAGATATTTGTATATACGATACAGCGAACCGCCTATCACCGTCGTAAGCAAATGCCCTATGTGAAACGGCTTTGCTATATTTACCGAAGAATAATCTATACATATGGTCTTGCCGTTTTGCGGCTTGGACCCGAACTTATCGCCTCTGTCGAGCGTTGCGTCAAGCACGCTTTGCGCCATTGCCGTGCGGCTGAAATAGAAGTTGAGATAGCCGTTTACGCTCTCTACTCTCTCCACGAAGGACGGAAGATCGGTCATCGCGTCCTTTAACTTGTTTGCGATCATTACGGGAGCAAGGCGCATAGACTTGCTCAATTTGAAGCACGGCAAACAGCAGTCGCCGTTGTTCATGTCCTGAGAGTAGACCAAAAGTCCGCGCGTTTCGGTTTCGGGAACGACGCCCTTAGATACGATATAATCTTCGATTTGTTTTATATAATCCATTTTTCACCTTTAAACGTTGAATCTGAACAGTACGACGTCGCCGTCCTGCATAACATAATCTTTGCCTTCGCTACGGACTTTGCCCTTTTCGCGTGCCTGAACGTATCCGCCGCACGCCATGAGATCGTCATAAGTGACCACTTCGGCGCGGATAAAACCTTTTTCGAAGTCCGAATGGATCTTGCCCGCCGCCTGAGGCGCTTTCGTTCCTCTTTCTATCGTCCAGGCGCGGACTTCCTTTTCGCCCGCCGTAAGATAACTTATAAGTCCGAGCAAGGAATAGCCCGCCTTTATTATCCTGCTGAGCCCGCTCTCGGTAAGGTTGAGTTCCTGTGCGAAAACGGCTCTGTCCTCCTTGTCGAGTTGAACGAGTTCGGCTTCGACTTTTGCGCAAATTTCTATACACTGACTGCCCTCGGACGCCGCGAATTGCTTTACGCGTTCGCTGTACTCGTTGCCCTTGCCTATATCGCTTTCGCCTATGTTTGCGCAATAAATTACGGGCTTGTCCGTAAGCAGAAAGAACGACGCCGTAAGTTCCTTTTCCTTGTCGGAAAGATCCAAAGTGCGCACGGCTTTGCCCGCCGCAAGACAATCGTACAGTTTTTTGAGCAGTTCAGCCTCTTCGATGTACTTCTTTTCGCCCGTTTTTACGAGCTTTTCCGCCTTTTCTTTGCGCTTAGACACAGTTTCGAGATCGGCGAGCGCGAGTTCGAGGTCTATGATCTCTATATCCCTTATGGGATCGACCGTATTTTCGACATGGGTAACGTTTTTGTCCTCGAAACATCTTACCACATGCACGATAGCGTCCACTTCGCGAATGTGCGAAAGGAACTTATTGCCCAGCCCCTCGCCCGAACTTGCGCCTTTTACAAGTCCCGCTATATCCACAAATTCAAGAACTGCGGGCGTGATCTTCTTTGTATTGTACAGCTTGCCGAGATGCTCCAATCTTTCATCGGGCACGGCGACCACTCCCACATTGGGTTCGATCGTGCAAAAAGGATAATTGGCACATTCCGCGCCCGCTTCGGTAATGGCGTTAAAAAGAGTGCTTTTGCCTACGTTGGGTAGTCCAACAACTCCGAGTTTCATAGTTATTCCGTCCTTTGGTCATGATATAAGCCGCATTTTGATGCTTAACTTATAGATTATATCATTATTGTATATTTTTGGCAAGCGAATTGCAGACCTCGAAGAGTATATTGCCGCCCGAAGCGCTCACAAGCGTCACATTCAGCCTATCGCCCGGCCTAATTGTTCCGCGATTTATTACGTTCATGCTCACGGAAGCAGGGTCGAATACAGTTTCGCCCAGCGATTCGGCGCGTATCATGCCCTCGGCGGTATTGTCGAGTTCGACATAAACGCCCCATTCGGTCACGCCGCTCACGATCCCGACAAATCGTTTGCCTACAAAGCGCGCCATATAAGACGCCGTATATATCTCGTCGATACGACGTTCGGCTTTTTCGCTCACTCTTTCACGCTCGGACGCCTGCGCGGCAGCCTCGGAAACAACGGGTCCGAACGAGCCGAGTTCTTCTCCGTGCAAATACGCCTTTATCACGCGGTGAACGGTTAGGTCGCTGTATCTGCGTATAGGCGAAGTAAAGTGGCAATATTCCTTGATCGCAAGTCCGAAATGCCCGCCGCATACCGTGGAATATTTGGCTTTGGACATGCTGCGCAAAGTCATTCTGCTCACAGCCGACTTTTTTTCGGGCGGCAATTCGCGCAAAAGCGCCGCTATATCCTCGGACTTCGGCAACACGCTCCTAACACCGAATGCGGCAAGAAAAGTATTCAATTCCTCTATTTTCGTTGGCTGCGGAGGCTCGTGTTCGCGATAGACGAACGGCGCTTTTAGCTTCAAAAACTTTTGAGCGACAAAGCGATTCGCCGCTATCATACATTCCTCTATTATAGAGTGCGAAATAAGTCGAGGCACCTTTTCGACGTTGACCACCTCGCCGTGATCGAACGTGAACTTGGGTTCGGCTATATCGAATTCGATATTGCCGCTATATTCCCTATTGTGTTTGAGCGCGTTCCCGAGTTGCAGCAAAACGCGCAGAGTGGGCAAAAATTCGTCATATTCGTTCGTTTCGCCGCGAAGCGAAATGTCGGCTTTTTCGTACGTCATGCGCTTATGTGAGCATATGACGCTTTCGCATATCTCCCCGCCCGTGATCTCGCCTTGCGCATTTATGTCCATAACGACGGAAAGAGTGAGGCGCGGAACGTTTTCGTTAAGTGAGCATACGTCGTTGCAAAGAGCTTCGGGCAACATGGGCAACACGTTTTCGCCGTAATAAAAGCTGTTGCCGCGCTCGAACGCCTCCTTGTCCAAAAGACTTTTGTACGGCACATACTCGGCAACGTCGGCAATATGAACGTAAAGTCTGTACATATCGTCGTATCTTTCGGCGTAAACGGCGTCGTCGAAGTCCTTGCTGCCCTCGCCGTCTATCGTAAAGCACGCCTGCTGTGTAAAGTCGCGCCTGTTTGTCGTCGAAATTTCACGCGACGCGCTCTGCTCGGCTTCTTTCAATGTTTTGTATCCGAACTTCCCGACGCCGAGCGAAAACAGCACCTCGCCTATATCCGCATCGAGAGTACCCGCTTTGCCGAGCACGGCGACGATCTCGCCCTTGCGCCTGTCCTTGCGCGAAAGCCTGACCACCACGCGATCGCCCGTTTCGGCTTTGCCCGAAGTGACATAGATATCGTTGAAACAACGGTTGTCGGGCATGACCTTATACGCGCGCAGTTCCCGCACATAAATGCCCGTGATCTCGGTAAAGCCTATCTTGATTATGCGTCTGACCTCGCCGTGATCCGAAAACTCGTCGACTTCGACCGTGTCGCCGTGGATCGCGCCGTTGAGTTCCTTGGCGGGGATAAATATATCTTCGCCGTCGTCGCGCGTCAAAAACGCAAATCCGCGGTTTGTGGCGCGAATAACGCCGACCGCCCTTTTGGGACTTCTGCTGTGCTTGTTGTTAAAATTTTTCTTTTTCATAAACAAAAAAAGGGCGCTTGGAAACGCGCCCGAATATTACCGAAATATCAACTATGCCATATCGATGTAATGAAAAACGCCAATGCAACGATGACCATAACGATGCCGATGACAACGGTAAGTCGTTTCATAATGCCCTCGGGCGTCCTCACCTTATTCTTGGAATAGAACGAATCATAGGATTGCCCCGTAAGAGCCCCCATGCCCTCGGACGCGGACGGTTGCAAAAGCACCAACACGATAATAGCGATCGCGCAGAGCGCCAAAAGTACAATGAAAACTATTCTTAACACGCCGACCACATCGAACCCGGTGGTTGCGGACATTAAATTCAAAATTGCAAAAAGATCCAAAGCATTCACCTCTAAAATTAAGTGCTATGATAGTGTAGCAAAATTTCGGAAATAATGCAAGCGATTTTATATGATTTTTCAAAATTTTTGCAGCGAATCGCCTATCAATTTGCCCGCGATCTTCAAAGACGCGACTTTTGCCTCGTCGGGCTGAACGCCGCCGAACAAAAAAATGCCGCCGAACACATCGCTCGAACCGTATATGGGCGCATAAGCCATATACGAAAAGCCGTAACTCACTCCGCTGCCTATTCCGCTTCTGCGGTCCCTGATCTGTTTCAGCAGTTCGGGGCTGAGTTCCTTGCCTATAATAGCGCCCTTGCCGCCGCCCGCGCCCGCGGTAAATTCTTTGAGATTGCTTACAGCCGCGGTGAGCGAAAATTCGGACGCAAGGCTTTCGCAAGCCGAACGGCCGAGCGCCGCAAGGTCCGATTCGGTGCTTATCTTGCTTATGACGATATCCCCGTTTTCCATAGCGACGATCTCGAGGGGATCGCCAATATTTATACTGTATAATCTTCTGTACTCTCTGGGAATAACAATTCTGCCCAATTCATCGAGTCTTCGTACGATTCCTGTTGTTTTCATCATTTCCTCCGCAATTAGTATGCGCCGAAATATTACTATAATACATATTTTTCTTGACTTTATATCAAAATAATTGTATAATCGATTTAATGAAAAAACCTGCCAAAATTTATTTATTGGAAAAAGACAACGACTTTTCCGCAATATTTACGGGAACGGTGGACGACACGCCAAACGGGTACTTTGTGGAATACGAGGACGCGGACGGGTCTCCATGCATAATCGGTTTCAGCAAAGGCATTGCTACCGTGACAAAGACGAAAGATCCCGGCTACTCCATAATACTCGAAGAGGGCTGTCCTCACCCGTTCGACATAACCACTCCGTTCGGGACAATCTCGGCGGTAGCCAATCCCCTCACCGTCCGATCGCGAAAACACAACGATTCAAGACTGATAACAATAATCTACGAACTCAACATAGGCAACGAAAGGTTCAAGCACGAACTCAAATTGAGGATAGAGCCCGAAGAAGAGGCATAAAACTTTTTCGGCTAAACAGAATGAGATCCACTCAGACGCAAAAACAGACTGACGAAGTTACGTCAGCCTGTTTTATTTTGACTTATTTTCGGCGGAGCGACAAATCATATGTCGCAGTCACGCGCTTATGCAGCTTGGTTATACAAGACTTTATATGTATTCGAGGTGCCCGATCCCTGAGATCCGCCGAGGCTGTAATCCCAGTTTTCACTCTTTTGGATAGCGTTCCACTGTCCCTGAGTGCCGCCGAATCTTATCTCCTTACATTCGAGAAGAGCGGCGAGGCAGCCCTCGTTCAATACCTTCACGGACGCGGGAATAAATATGGATCTCATAACGTCGGCGTCGGGATCGGTGACTTCGAGGTTGATATCGTAATCCCTGCCGCGTCTGCCGTAAAAGCTCCAGGTACCGAGTTCGGCAATGCTACCGTCGTTGGGGATCACCGACCTGTACGAACCTATCACCACTATTCCGCCGGGCTGACCGGGTCTGCCCTGTATCACGCAGTTGCCGCTGCTGTAAAATACCTTGTTTTCCTTTGCCACAATGAGGTTTTTGAGCGAGGTGCAATAACCGAACGCATACGGATCCACCGTTTCAAGACCTGCGCCGAACGAAACGTTTTCGAGCGAACGGCAAGCGTTGAACGAATAGAAATCAAGATGCGTGACCGAATCGGACATGATAATCTCTTTTAACGCAAGACAGTTGGTAAAACCGTATTGTCTTACGCCCGTAACGCCGTCGCCGAGCACTACCTTTTCGAGATAAGGCGCGGAATTGAAAGTACCCTCTATGATATCGCCGCCGCCGTTGACGGTGACCATTTTAAGGTTGTTGCTCGGAACATAGACCATAAGGAACGAGGGAGCCGTAACGATTTCGAGGCTGAGGCAGTTTTCGAAAGGATCGTTGCCGGTGGCAACAAGATCTCCGCCCACCTCAAACTCTCTAAGACGATAGCAACCCGTGAATATTCTGCTGCCTACCGACTTTAAGTTTTTCGGAAGCGTGATATCGATGATGCCGAGGCAATCCTTGAACGCCTCCTCGCCTATGCCGAGCAAGTTGTCGGGCATCTGCAATTCCGAAAGCAGACCGCAATTCTTGAACGCGCTGCCTGCTATCGCTTTGGCGTCGTCGTGTATTTTTATAGAAGTGATCGCCGTGCTTGTCGGCTTTACGAACAAAAGGTATTTGTTGTTGTCGTTGCCGAGATAGTAACCGCCCTCATATTCGCTATATTGCAAATAATAGCAACCGCTGAACATATCCTTGCCCGTGGATATCAATGTATCGGGCAATTTTATATCGCGGAGATTGGCGCAATTTTTGAACACTTCGTTGCCTATCGCCACGGTATTTTCGTTTACGTTGAAGTCAGCGACGTCCTTGTTCTCGATCTCGATAAGAGCAAGATACGGATTGTCGCCGCTGCCTATATACTTGCCGCCCTCGAACAAATTATAGTTGAGTTTGGGGCTTTCCACAAAGGGATTCGCGCCTATGCTTATTATCGACGACGAAAGTATTACGTTGGTAAGGTTGGGGCAACGTGCAAACGTATAGTCCGCAAGCATGTTTGCCGAAGTGACTTTTACGGAAGTCAACGTTTTGGGGAGCGAATTATAGTTGCTTTCGCGAGGATCGCGCACATTGCCGTCCTCGTCGGCAAGATTGGCGTCGAAGAAGAAGCCGATATTATAACTCTCGTATCTGTTTCTGCCTACGAACGGAACGGTCATGTTCTGCAAATTGGAGCAACCTTGGAGAATATTATCGCCCATGAGCTCCACTTCGTCGGGGATCACAATATATTTGAGGTTTATGCAGTCGCAGAAAGCCGCAAATTGGATCTCCCTTAAAGTGTGAGGAAGTTGGATCTCTTCGAGAGCGGTACAACCGAGAAATGCGCCTTGGACCAAAGTTTCAACGCCCACTTCGGTTTTCACTCCGCCGATCTCCTCTATCGAAGTTTCGAAATTGACCTTTTTAAGAGAGGTGTCTTCGCCGAAAGCGACCTGTCCTATGCTCTTTACGCTGCTCGGAATGGTTATTTCTTCGATCGAAGTACAATAGTCGAAGCTGCCCTTATCTATCGTTTCGACGCTATCGGGCAACGACACGTCTTTCAGTTTCGAGCAATAGATAAATGCGGACTGTCCTATCGTCTTGACGCCGTACGGGATAATAACACTCGTTATGGGCTGACCCACTCCTTGACTTTGATCCGCAATGAACGCACCCACTCCTATCGAAACGACGGGTTTATTATTATATGTAGCGGGGATAACGAGATCCGTTTCGGTGCAAGACCCCATACCTGTCAATTCATAGCCCGTGTTGTCGATCGTAGCTGAAAATTCAAGTCTGTCCGTCGTCTTTATGTCGCTTTTGCCGCAGATCTTGCACTTGTTTTCGGCGTCCATGACGTGCAAACTCTTATTCACTATGTTGCCGCTATTGTCGCTGCAAGTGGCGATCTGCCAGTGATAGTTGTTGTCGCTTTGCCACTCGTCGTTGTGAGCATGTCCCGTTGCCGGAATTATAAGGTCGGTAACGCTGACTTCGTGCTGTCCCTCGGCGTCGGTAAACAATTTGCCGCAAGTGCCGCATCGGTAATGCGACTCAACGCCGCTCTTTTCGCAGGTAGCCGCGGTAGCTTCGACGGGAGAAATGTCGTGCACATGCCCTCTCGTGTAACCGCATACGGTGCAAATGCTGTTATTGAATCGGTGAGCGGAAACGTTGCTTCTTTCGCCGCACATACATTCGTGCCAATGGGAATTGGCGTCGTATACAAAGTTGGTGCCGAATGTGTGATTTTCTTTTTGGCACGCCGTCAGACATAATCCGAATGCGGCGATCACACACAACAAGCATATCGAAATTCGCTTTTTCAAATTTTATCCCTCCATATATATTATAATGTTATATAGATTTCCACTTATAGCAATATAAATTATACAGTATTTCCGAATAAAAGTCAATAGTTTTGTTATGTGTATTTTGTTATAGTATGATGAAGAAATATGTAATCGATAGACCTATCCGCATTTTTCCTTTTTTCTTCCGCGTTTTGCCTGCTTCGCGCCCATTGTTAAAGGGAATGTAGTCGTAACCGCATGAAAGGCGCTCCTTAGTAAGGGGAGCTGGCTGCGAAGCAGACTGAGGGGATTGTTTAAATAATAGCGTAAGCCAACCAAAAGAAAGGCTTCCCCTTTTTGTAAAAGGGGAGGCTCCGCCGTGAGGCGGTGGTGAGGATTATGTTACTTTATACCACCTCTTCCGTCACTCGCTTTCGCTCGTGCCACCTTCCCCTCCTGTAAGGAGGTGAAGGCTCATAATGGGCATGATTTTTTTCGA
>CANQFK010000030.1 GCA_947598585.1 uncultured Clostridia bacterium | reverse complement strand
TTTATTGCTCCTTCACCACCCGCCACGCGGGAGCCTCTTCCTCGAAGAGGACGAGGCCTTTCTTAAAGGTGGCCCTCACCACCTCGTCGCAACGGGCGCTTTTGGAACTGTTTTTCTCGCTATGCTCGAAAACGAGTCCTTTTCGCTTGTTGCTCCTCTCCCCAAACAGCGATATCATAGTCGACGGCAATAAAGCGATGGATTTCGGGAAATATTTTTGCAACATGTAACAATTTTTCGTAATGGCGGCTTGACATTTATGAATTCATTCGGCTATAATAAAACGCTACGGGAACGTTTGCAAAAGGATATTGCAAACGGATTCGGACGGCAGATGTCATAGACAGAAGTATTGAGAAGCTCCCGTTGTATCATTAGTTAAATACGATAAAAATCGAAACAACGTCCAAATGTATCGAAACAATAACAAAAGAAATTATATCAAGCTAAATATAAATTTAATGAGGTAAACCGAGGTGGAAATTCTCGAACTTACAAAAGAATTCAGCGAGGCAAGTAATATTTACGCAAAGAGCTGGAAAGCGGCTTACCGTGGCATTGTTCCTAAGGCATATCTCGATAAGTTGACTTCCGAAAGCTGGACTATGGCTATGAAAAATTCGCCTTTCCGAAATTACATATTGCGTGACGAAGGCGTTCTTGTGGCGGCGTCGGCTATCTATAAAGCAAGGGACAGTAAGTACGAAGGTTACGGCGAGATCGTTTCCATTTACGTTTTGCCCGAATATTTAGGAAAAGGATACGGAACGGCATTATTCCGATTTATGACCGAAAAATTGCGAGCTTTGGGATATGACAAGCAATATTTATGGGTGCTGAAAGAAAATTTCAGAGCACGGCGCTTTTATGAGAAAATGGGATTTAATTTTAACGGAGATGAAAAATCTACCGAGATCTGCGGCGAAAAACTTGTCGAAGTCTGCTATATCAATCGCATGGGAAAATAAATTTTAAATAAAATTTTGCAATGCCTATTGACAAATTTTGCAAATAATGGTACAATTATATATGAATAAGATTTTTCATTTTTCCAATCATATTATTCACAAGAAAAAACCTTTTAGGAAGCCACGAGCAAATTCCGTTCGGGCTTCCGAGAGGTAAAATAAAAATACGGAGGTAAAATTTATGAAAAAATTTGCTAAGATCCTTTTGAGCGGGATCGTCCTGTCGGTACTGCTTACCACGACGATCCTTTGCGCGGCGTGCGTTCCCACGGGAGAATGGCAGGTGACTGTTGATTACGATACGACCAAAGGCACCGTAACCTTGGATCCCCCGTCGGAAGGCAACTACTACGAAGGCGGCACGACCGTAACGGTAACGGTCACTGCGATCGAAGGTTGGAGCGTCGAAGACGTATTTTTGGACGGAGCTCGACAAACGCTCGTCAACAACCAATTCAGCTTCGTCGTCGAAGATAACGCAAAAATCCGGGTAAATTTTGTAAAAAACAGTAGCGAAGAGTAATTCCCATAGTGAGAGAAAAGTTTCCGCCCCTCTCACCGGTGGATTTAAGATTATTCATAAAGGCTCCTTTTTTATGGTAGAAAGACGGCAAATGATTTTTGCCGTCTTTCTATTTGGCTCTTTTATTTTAACGCCGTCATCAGTCCTTCCCCTTTTTATTGACTTTTTTTATTGACTTTTTTCGGATATTATGATACAATTTGGAAAGAGGTGATATCATGATAGAATTTATAGGCAAATTCGACGATAACGTATCGTCAAACCTGAACAAAAGATTTTACAAAAAATATTGGTGGGCATATGCGATATTTTCCATATTGTTCATTCTCATAGGGATATCGGGCATAATTTTCCGCGAAGACAGAAGCGATCTTTACGCAGGCATATTTATAATTGCGTTCGGCGTATTGTTCACGCCGCTCACCATGACATTGACCCACTTTATGCAAAAGCGCTTCAATAGGTCCATGTCTATCCTCAGCCCCGATACGGTGGAAACATTCCGTTTTTTTGCCGACAGGATCGAGATCATTCAAAAGAAAGGCGATGAATACGTATCGACCACATCGGCACGTTACTCGTACCTGTATATGGTGGAGGAAACCAAGGACAGATATTTTTTGCGCATATCGAAATCTCAATCCCATGTCGTGAATAAAGCGGATCTGACGCAAGGTTCTATCGCCGAATTGAACGTAATACTCCACGCCAATCTCGGAAACAGATTCAAAAGCAACGACCGATAATTTTATCGAAAAAAAGGAAATGCACTCCAAATAACAACTTGGGGTGCGTTTTTCATCACTACCCTATCTGCTGCGTTTACAACAACAGGATAATACGGGAAACAAAAGCGATCATTCCGTTTGATTTAAAAAGCCGTATTTAATTTACCGTATAAAATTTACCGTTTAAAAATTTAATTATATATCTATCTTCGCAAGCCGTTCGTCCTAAATTCCGAGGTTTGTAGACAAATTCCGAAATAATTCAGTCTACATGGATTGTCATATTCAGCGCAAAGTAGTAGAATATTATCACAAGGAGGCGTTATGTCCAAACAGACGATCGGCGAATTTCTCGCCATTCAACGCAAAGCAAGAGGATTGACGCAACAAGAAGTCGCCAATAAGCTCGGCATATCCAACAAGACACTTTCGTCCTGGGAATCGGGGCGTTCGTATCCCGACATACTGACCTTGCCCGCGCTTGCCGAGATATACGGCGTGACGGTAGATGAAATATTGAGCGGAGAACGCTCGGATCGCGACAAGGACGCAGGCGAAATAACCGAAAGGTCGCAAAAGAAACTTCTTAAAAATGCGGCAAACAGATATTCCGTAAAGTGTACGACGCTGGCGGGAATAGGGATCGCGGGAATAGGGCTTTTTGTGCTTGCGCTGTTTTTGGGATTTGTTGCGATATGACTCTTTATCTTGTTCGCAATATTTTCCGCCTTGACCGAACTTACCGTAATAATTCTTTTCGTCGTGTTCGAAAAGTCGGCTTTGCTTATCGAAGAGGATCGATCGAGATATTCGCTCATCATAAAACGCATGACATATAAAGCCGCTTTCAAGATCGTATGCGCCATGTGCGTCCCCATCGTATGTTCGGTCTTTGTTATGCAGTTGATCACGAACAGCAACAACATAACGTTCAACTCGGTATTGACATTGCCCATGTTGCTTATCGCCCTGATATCGATAATTTTTCTTTTATGGCTTTCGGGGCGCGGAAAAGAATTTTAACACAGCAGAAGAATCCGCCGCGTCCGCACGCAACAAAAAACTTGCGTTAAAGTGCCTTATTATAGGCGCGGCGATCTCTGTCGTTTTGCTTATTACGACTTCCTTGCTTTCGGGAGTGATGTTCACGAATACCGAAAAAAGTATAGATCTGCCCAAGGACGAATTTGTCCGCCTCGTTCAGACGATCGAAATTTCTTCGGACGACGCCTCAGACTATGCAATAAAGACCGACGGCGATGAAATTTGCGACTACTTTGTGGATATAAGATCCGCTCTTAAAAATCCGATCGAAAGGGATCCTTTCGAAAAACTCGGATACGTCTATCACATAGAGGGAAATCTTTATTTCCACTATAATATAGACTATGGCGCCAACAATAGTTGCTACGTTTCCTATATCCCCGATATATCGGACACTTTTGAGGTCGTTTTCTGTTTCGGCACCGTTTTGTTCAGCGAACAAGGACGATCCGAAAAAAGCGATCCCTCTCCGACTGCCGAAGATCTGCTTGCGGATATAGAAAACGAAGAAGTTTTCTTTATACTGAATAAAGATCTTTCATTTGACGTAAGTTCAACGATAGATAACTTCGGAAATCTATATTATTCCGAACAACATGTCGAAGTGACCGACGAGCGTTATATGCTTGTGCGTAAAGTTGTACGAAATTACCCGTTTATAGCGACGATAGGATCTTGCGGAGCGATCGTCACCGTTATAGTTTGCATTTGTTTTTACACTAAAAAGCGCACCGCGATCTTGTAGTGCGCTTAAATTGTTTATTATTCGGTCGTTGCGACAGATCCCGATATCGGTGCTGCATTTTCGCCGCCACTCTATCGGCTGCGTCCGCCGCCACCGCCGAAACCGCCGCCGCCGAAGCCGCCGCCAAATCCACCGCCGCCTCCGAAGTGCCCGCCTCCGCCGCTGTAAGACGAACTGCTCGGGCGCGAGATCATCGCGTTCGTAAAGGTATTGAACGAACTGCGGAACATAGAATTGATCAAGATGAAATCGAACAGATCGGGTCCGCCGTAATAATATGTCGGCGGCGGAACGTTTTCGAGGTCTTTGAATTTATCCTCCCATATTTCGCTTACGCCGAGCACATTCGCGTACGGCAAAATATCATAGTAATATTGGGGAGAATCTTCGAGCATGGCTTCGAGCTTTTCCTTTTCGGCTGTTTCGAGGAACTGTTTGAATCCCGAAATTTCGTTCATGACCGTCGCGTAATACTCTGTCTTTCGTCCTATCAATCCGCTTACAAAACCGAGCGTTGCAAGCCCTACCAGCAAAGTCACCGTTCCGTAAAACGGGAATACGCCACCAAGAATGAAGAACGCGGCAACAAAGGCGGCTATCATGGCTACCGCCGCGGCAAAACAACATTTTGCGATTATTTTATTCAATGACTTTTTATGCTTGTTGTCGGAAATATTCTTACCGAAGCAATATCCCAACACGACCGCGATCGCAAGCGCCAAAAATTTCATGAGCCCGCCGCGTACTATCATCGTGTAGTTTATCCTCAGCACCATAAGGGCGACGAGCGCAAAAACGACTATCGTACCGACCACCGCGGTCGCTATCGACTTGGCACGAGCGGAACGTTCTTTGAGTTTGCCCGAATATTTGTTTTTTATTTCGGTCGAGGCGGCGGCGATCTTGGTATAAAAGGTGTTTTTCAATTGGTCGGTCGTCACCTTGTTTCTGCCCGAAAACAGTCCGTTGAAAATGATCTTTTGATGAAGCGGCGCGGTCAAGTCGATATCTTTCTCCTTGACAAGAGTAAATTCCGAACCGCCTTCTTTTACAATAGACAGCAGCCCCTTGGACGCGAAATAGAATATGAGCGCCGTTATATCCTTAGGCTCGCAATTGTTGTCGATGAGGTAGCCCATTTCGGCGGGATCTATCTCATTGCCCTCATCGAACGGCGGGTTTGCGTTCAAAACGGGCACGGTCATTCTGTCCTTTACGACAAACAGCTTTATACATACGGCGACGCCTATTACGGCTATCGAAACGAGTATTGCCAAAAGTCCGGGCAAACTGAAATTCACGTTGAACTTGCGACCCGTTTCCACATCTACGGTGACTCCGTTGAATGCGCCGAGGTGGTCTACGGTCAAAAAGAGTTTGCCGCCGACCACGCTGTAATTGCTCTTGTCGAGTTTGCTCGTCGTGCCGTAACTGCCCATAAAGATCTCTTCGTCTTTTATTTCGTACGGAAAAGTCATGGTCAGCGACACGTCGGATTGACTTGTCGCCCAGCCGAACGGCACGGCGTTCATATAATAGTTGGTATTGCCTATCGTTTTTGTGGGCGGAACTATGGTATAGTCGAAGACATACGTCACCGAATCTCCCCTATTGTATTTCGGATCATAGTCGTTGCCCGTGTAAATGCTTATAAAATCTCCCTCGTCCTTGACGTAATACTCATCGCCGCTCATGGTTATATCATAGTATTGTTCGCCGCTGTTGGTGGGAAGATCACGAATTATGCCTATTTTGCCGTTGCGCAAAAATTGCACGGTTATGGCTTCGTTGACATGAGCCGAGCGATCTTCGGCGACATCTATAACGTAACTCGCTTTCGTTATCTGAAAATCGGGATCTATTATTCCGCCGTAAGCATCGCCGCCGTTATTGATATGGACCAACTGCAAAACGACCGTCAGTCCTATAAATATGACGATAACGGTCGCTACTGCGCATATTATCTTCTTCATCAGAATTTGACCTGAACGTTCTGCCTTTCGCTTTCGTCCGCCTCGAAGTACGGTTTTTTATCGAGGTGCATCGACTTCGCGATGATATTGGACGGGAAAAACATGACCTTGTTGTTGAATTGCTTTACCGTCGCATTGTAATATTTACGATGCTGAGCGATATCGCTCTCTATGGAAGAAAGCTGGCTTTGAAGCATGGCAAATTGTTGATTCGCTTTAAGTTCGGGATACGCCTCTTGCAAAGCGAACAAGGATTTGAGCGTGCCGCTGAGAACGTTTTCCGCCGCGATCTTGTCCGCTGCGCCGCTTGCGTTCATTGCCGCGTTGCGCGCCTCGACAACCTTGCGGAACGTTTCGCTTTCATGGGAAGCATAGCCTTTTACCGTTTCCACGAGATTGGGAATGAGGTCCCACCTCTTTTTAAGATAAACGTCTATGGTCGAAAAGCCCTCTTCGACGTTGTTTCCGAGCGAAACCAAGGAGTTGCGCGTCGAAATCACCCAAACGATAATGCCGAAAACGATCACTACCGCGACCACTATTATGCCTATAAGCCAAGGCTGTAATGCAGATAATAACATGATTTTGCCTCCATACATTTTATGGGATAATTATACCACGCTTTATTTCCGTTGTCAAGAGCGTAATATCTTACGATATATATAATATGTACGTTATTTTCGCAAAAAATTCAGCAATTTGTATTAAAACTTTCAGCCTTACAACCGAAAAAACGTATATAATATTAAGTATAAGGAGAAACAAATATGGGAAAGTTGAAAAGTATTCTTTTGGCGTTGACAGTCGCCGTTTGCTTCATCTTTGCCGTCGGCTGCTCGCCCATTCTTTCGGCATACGACATCGCCGTCCGAAACGGATTCGAGGGCACCGAAGAGCAATGGCTGGCGTCCATTAAAGGCGCAGACGGAGCGGACGGAGCAGACCTCAGCATAAAGGACATTTACAGCGAGGCGCTAAACAACGGCTTTGTAGGCAGCTACATGGACTTTTTGCATGAATTTCTGAGTTACGAGGAAGCCGTCGACAACACCGCCGCCATATCCAAAGCGATGACGAGCGCAGTCGTGGTGTATTGCGAATTCGACAGAATAGCCCAAAGATCGTTTGCGCAAGCGGGCGCGGGCGTCATATACAAGCTGAACAAGGAGGCGGGCAGCGCTTACATAATAACGAATTATCACGTCGTTTACAGCTTAGACGCGAACACTTCGAACAAAGTTTCCGACAAGATAACCGTCACGGCGTACGGCAATTACGCGATAAATTCCGTCACCTATGTCGGAGGCTCGGCGGAATATGATATAGCCGTTCTCAAAGCCGAAAACCCCTACTTTGCCACCGACTTTCCCCAAGCCGTCACCGTTGCTGATTCCAACGACGTTACGGTGGGACAGACAGCCATCGCAATAGGCAATCCCGAGGGCGGCGGCTTATCCGCAACGCAAGGCATAATCAGCGTGGATTCGGAAGAAATAGTTCTGAGCGGGATAGAAAACGCTTCGTCATACACCCAAATGCGCGTAATGCGTATAGACGCGGCGGTCAATTCGGGCAACAGCGGCGGCGGTCTGTTCGACTCCGCGGGCGATCTTATAGGCATCGTAAACGCAAAGGCTTCGGACACGGAGATCGAAAATATGGCTTACGCGATCCCGTCGTCGACAGCCACGGCGGTCGCGGACAATATCATAAAGAACACGGTTTTCAAAAAAGGAACTGTGGGTATATCGTTGGAAATAAAGGATTCGAGGGCTTATCTCGACGAAAACGGTCGCATCAGGATAGCCGAAACGGTCGCTATCGGCTCGGTAAGCGGCGCCGCAAGGGGCAAATTGCAGAGCGGCGACGTGATTTTGTCCATAAACCTCGGCAAGGAAATAAAGGTGACGAGGACGTTCCACGTCATGGACGCCATGCTCGATTCCGCACCCGGTGACGTAGTAAAATTCGTCGTCTTGCGAAACGGCGAAGAAGTCGAAGTCGAAGTGACGTGTTCCTGATATGACGACATAAACGCACAAAAAAAATGACATAGCTATATGTTATGTCATTTTCTTTTATTATCATGCCTTACGGCTTATATGTATCAGTCGTAAAGTTTGGATACGGATGTTTCCTCGTATATGCTGCGGATCGCGTCTGCAAAGATCTGCGCCACGCTAACGAGTTTTATCTTTTCGATCTTCTTCTCTTCGGGGATCTCGATTGTGTTGAGCACAAAGAGCTTTTCGATGACCGAATTTTTCAGTCTTTCGATAGCCGGGCCGCTGAGTACGCCGTGAGTGCAACAAGCGAACACGCGCTTTGCCTTGCCCACTTCGACGAGCGCCTGCGCGCCCTGAACGATCGTGCCTGCCGTGTCGATCATGTCGTCTATCATGAGGCAGGTCTTGCCCTCTACGTCGCCGATTATGTTCATTACTTCCATGACGTTCGCCTTGGGTCTACGCTTGTCCACGATAGCGAGCGGAGCGTTAAGACGAGCGGCAAGTTGTCTTGCTCTCGCAACAGAGCCTACGTCGGGCGAAACAACGACAAAATCGTCGTCCTTTACGAAATCCTCTTTGCATATCGCCTTTTTGAGTACGGCAAGTCCCAAAAGATGATCTACGGGAATACTGAAAAATCCCTGTATCTGAGCGGCGTGCAAGTCCATGGTAAGCACTCTGTCCGCGCCCGCTGTCTGAATAAGGTCGGCGACGAGTTTTGCCGTAATGGGATCGTGCGCCATAGCCTTACGATCCTGTCTTGCATAACCGAAGTACGGGATAACGGCGTTTATCCTGCCCGCCGAAGCGCGTTTGAGCGCGTCGATAGTCACCAACAATTCCATGAGATTGTCGTTGACGGGCGCCGATGTGGACTGAATAACAAAGACGTCCGCGCCACGGACCGATTCGTCGATATGCACCGAAATTTCTCCGTCGCTGAATTTGCCGACATGGATCTGTCCGAGTTCCAGATCCAACTTGTTTGCGATCTCTTTTGCAAGCTCGGGACAGCCGTTGCATGCAAAAATTTTTAGTGTGTTGCCACGCGTAACCATAAATCCTCCACTGTGTATAATAAAACGAATTATTCGTTTTTATTTCTCCAATCGGGTTTGTTTATCTGTCTTTCCCGCGCTATGGCGAGAGCGCCGTCGGGCACTTCGTCGGTTATCGTGGAGCCCGCCGCGACAAAGGCTCCGCTCCCCACCGTGACGGGCGCGATGAGATTGCAATTGCTGCCTATAAACGCGCCGTCGCCTATAACGGTCTTATGTTTGTTTTTTCCGTCGTAATTGGCTATCACCACTCCGCAGCCGAGATTACATTCGCTCCCGACATTGGCGTCGCCCACATATGTAAGATGCGCGATCTTCGTTCCGTCCCCGATAAAGCTGTTCTTTATTTCCACAAAGTTGCCTATCCTGCAACCTTTGCCTATCCTGCTGCCCGGTCTTATGTATGCGTTGGGACCGACGGTGGTATGCTGCCCCACTATGCTCGAAAGCACATAACTGCTCTCGATGAACGCGCCGCTTTCGATGACCGAATCGTCGATGGTGTTGTGATTGCCGATCCTGGCGTGCTCTTTGATTATCGTTTTGCCCTTTATGACGTTGCCGGGGCCTATGCGCACGCCCTTTGCTATGATAACGTCGCAACCGACGAACGTCGAATTGGCGTCGTCGAACTGCACGCCCTGATTCATGTGATAGGAAATAATGCGGTTTTTGAGCGCGTCGGACACAAGCGCGACCTGCTTGAAGTTGAAAGCGGTCATAAAGTCCTCTTCGTCGAAATAATAGGGATTTTCGCTGTAAATCCTGTCCACTCCAAGCAAAAACGGCGTCTTAAAGACATATCCGCGCGTCATTTTGAGCACGTTGAGATCCTTTTGCTTCAAGACCGACACGGCGTCGAGCACCGTCTTGCGGGATATGAGCGGCGTGTCCGAATACAACACCACGGTGTAGTCGGAATCCTTTCTGACATAAGGACGGACAAGAAGCGGCAACGGCGTGCTGTCGCTGTATGCCACGGAATCGCAAAAACTGTCACCGAGAGAAAAGCGAACCCATTCCATCATGGTTTTGCCCAAGATCTCGATAACAGAAGTGTCCCCCATCGTCGGGTAGGAAACTCTCAAAACGATACCGCAAATGTTATCCATAATATAATTATACAATTTCCTTTGGGCTGTGTCAATTTGTTTGCCCCGATTTTTTGTTTCTTTCTCTCAGTTTTTTAAAAAACGACGACAGGAGAGCGGCGCATTCCGCCTCCATAATGCCTCCTTCCACCTCTACTTTGTGATTGAGTTCCGAATCCGTGATATCCATGATCGATCCGCAACAGCCGAAACGACGGTCGTACGCCCCGAAAAATATCTTTTTTATCCTCGAATTTACCGCCGCGCCCGCGCACATGGCGCACGGTTCGAGGGTGACGTACATTTCGCAATCGGTAAGGTTCCACCTGTCGAGTTTTTTGCCCGCTTTTCTAATGGCGAGGATCTCGGCGTGAGCGGTCCCGTCTTTGCCCGTGTTGCGCTTGTTGTGAGCGCGGGCGACGATCTTGCCCTCGAAAACGATAACGGCTCCGACGGGAACTTCTTCCGCCGCCTGCGCTTTTAACGCTTCCTTTATCGCCGCTTTCATGAATTTTGTTTTTTCGTCCACTTTGCCCTCGAATTTAATTTATGCTTTCTATCTCGAAATCGTTACGATTATAACATATTTCGCCTATAATGGCAAGCGAAAGCGTTGTCGCTTTTTTCGCCGTAAAATCGCCCTGTAAGTCAAGAGCGTACGCACACGGCAAACGACAAAGTGCGCGGCGAAATTATAGGTATTTTTCAATAAAATCCTTTACAAAATATGGTCAAATGCTGTACAATATCAGCGTAATAAAAGCGAGGTGAACTTTATGGATATAGCGAAATTCGTTTTCGAAGCCATAGACGTGGCGTTCAACCGCAAGCAAAACAAAAGCATGGAAATAGAGGGCGCGGAGGACGTCGTGGTCACAAAAGACGTGCTGTATAGCGACGTCGATATAAAAATGTGTCTGCTCGACTACCATTATATGCCAAAAAAGAAAGGTCCTTATCCCGTGATCTTCAACATTCACGGCGGCGGCTTTATGGCGGGCGGCAAGGAATACAGGAGAGCGCTTTGCGATTGGTTTGCCACCGACGGCTTTATGGTTATCAACGTAAACTACGGGCTATGTCCGAATTGCAAATTCCCCACTCCGCTACTGCACCTTACTTCCGCACTCAATTGGGTGGCGAAAAACGCGCGCAGACTAAATCTCGATCTTGGCAACGTCGCCGTGTACGGGGATTCGGCGGGCGGATATTACGCCGCCATGCTTGCAGCGATATGCACCAACGAAAAGCTGCAAAAGGTCTTTAAGGTCAAGCCCAAAATAAAATTCAAAGCCGCCATACTCAATTGCGGACTTTACGACATAGATCACACGCTCAAACGCAGGATAGTTCTCGATCTCAATAAAAAAGTCTTTTCTTCGTACACGGGCATAGACGAGGAAAATTTCAACGACTACAAATACAAAGACTATCTATCCCCCCTTGAATATATCAACGCGGACTTCCCTCCCACCTTTATCATTTATGCCCAAAAGGATATTTTTTGCGGCGGTCAAGCCGAGTTTCTCATAAAAAAACTCGAAGAATTCGATATATATTACGAAAGTTACCACACGAATTCGATAAAGCGAAATCATTGTTTCTCTCTCGAATGGACAAGTCCGGAGGCTCGGGACGCCAACAGACTCATAAGAAAATTCACCGAAAAGATGACGGACGGTACTTTGCCCGCCAAAATGTCCGCCGCGCCGTACAAGATAAGAGAACACGAGATCATATAACGTCACACATAACTCGGGCGTCGTATACAATGTTATATGATCACTTTGAGTTTATGTATGATAGTAAAAGACGAAGAACTTGCGCTTCCGAGAGTTCTCGAAGTCGCGCCCGTTTTTGCGAATGAAACGATAATCGTGGATACGGGCAGCACGGACAAGACGGCGGAAATTGCCGCCGCGGCAGGTTGCAAGGTATATTCCTATGAGTGGCGTGACGATTTTGCATCGGCGCGCAATTACGCATTCAAGCAGGCAACGGGCGATTACGTCATGTGGCTGGACGCCGACGACGTCATCACTCCTTCCCGCGCCCGAAAGATCGCGCGGCTCAAAAACTCTCTGAGCGCCGACGCGGTCATGCTTCCCTACCATATAGGCGATCCTCCCTCGCTCGTTTTTTGGCGCGAAAGGATATTAAAACGCCAAATGGGGTTTGAATTTAAAGGTCGCGTGCATGAGGCGATCGAAATTAGCGGCAATATAATTTACGAAAATATCCCCATCGTTCACGACAAGTTGAAACGTTCCGATCCCGAACGAAATCTGAAAATATTCGAAAAAATGCTCGACGAACAGAAAGACTTTTCGGGTCGCGAAGCGTTTTATTTCGGCAGCGAACTTTATTACAACGGCAAGTTCGACTCTGCGCGCATATGGCTGAAAAAGTTCCTCGGCGATACGGGCACGGGCTCGGATAAAGGGCAAGCCTCGCTGTTTTTGAGCAATATGGCGACTACCGCGGAGGACAAACGCGATTCGCTGAAAACGGGGCTGACGTTCTCGTTCGCGCCCGATCTGCTCTGTCGGCTCGGCGATATTTATATGTCCGAATCAAATTACAAGGTGGCAAGATCGTGCTTTTTGACCGCCCTTGTAGCCGATGAACGAATAACTTTTTCTTCTCCCGATATGCAAGGTTATTATCCGCATATTCGCCTTTGCAGTTGCTATTGGCATCTTAACGACAAAAAAAGATCGAAATATCACAACGATATGGCGCTCACCTTTAAGCCAAACGACAAGTACGCTTTGTACAATTCCGCCCTGTTTGAGTAACGTTTTTCTCCGCCCCATAATAATATGTAGTGTACAAAAGGAGGAAAATACAGATGTTTTGTTGTGATGATAATCAAAACGGACGTAGACGACAATGCGGCTGTATGAACGATTGCTGCGGCTGCAATGATAACTGCGGTTGCCGAAGAGGACCCCGCGGTCCCATGGGCCCCGTTGGTCCTATGGGTCCGAGAGGCATCGCAGGCCCCATGGGCGCCACAGGAGCCACGGGCGCAACGGGTGCGACGGGCGCGACAGGCCCCGCGGGTAGCGGAGTAGCCGTAACAGGTCCGACGGGCGCGACGGGCGCAACGGGTCCTATCGGTCCCACGGGTGCAACGGGCGCAACGGGTGCAACAGGTCCTATCGGCCCCAC
>CANQFK010000029.1 GCA_947598585.1 uncultured Clostridia bacterium | reverse complement strand
TTACAACGATTTTCCGCCCGAATAGAAAAAAGCCCTCTTTTAGGAGCCTTGCAAGGCTCCTAAAAGAGGTTTACTCTATCATTTTACCACTTTCCAAAAATTTTTTCTCAAAAGTGAATAAAAATACTTGACAAAACAGCCGAATTTTAAGTCGCGGACGCGAATATTTTGTCGAAAAAAGCGGTTGCGGCTATTGATTTTTCGGGCTATGTGTGCTATAATCATTTGCAGAGAAAAATGTCCAAGATAGAATGTGCCATAAGCGGAGATCTTTACGATCTTCTGAATAAGATAGAGAACGGAATATTGGACGGCAGTATGTCCGCTTCGCTCGAAGATTCGAGCGATTTTGCTTGCAAAGACGCGCGATGCAGCGTCAGAGTTTTCGAGAGATACAGCTACTTCGGCGGCAACAGAGTAAGTCTGAGCGTTACGCTTTTTCAATGCGGAAACGGACCTGTAAATCTTTCGGCGATCTCTTCGGGCGGCAGCAAAGCGGTATTCTTTAAGATAAACACCGTGGGAGAGGACGCATTCCTGAACAAACTGAAAGAGATCATAGAATAGCGACGAGGCGTTCGTTTTTGACGCAGCGTATATCGCCCGTTTTTTGGTGCCGTTTCGAAAAATTCGGATAAAATCATACTAAAAAAAATTTCACAATAATCAAGGCATAAATCTATTGACAGCCCCAACAAGATATGGTATTATTATACCTGTTCGGTACAAGATATTGTATCGAAAAATCAGAACATCGGAGGGGTTTTGTAGTGAAGATCATCAAAAGAAACGGTTCCGAAGCCGAATTCGACATTACCAAGATAATAGTTGCGATCTCTAAGGCAAACAATGCAGTAGACGAAAGTTATCGCATGACTCCCAAGCAGGTGAAACGCATTGCCGAAAGCGTTGTGCTTACATGCGAGCAGTTGGGCAGATCGCCCGCCGTCGAGGAAGTGCAGGATATGGTCGAGCACCAGATAATGGCGCACGGCGCTTTTGAGGTTGCCAAGGCATATATCACATATCGCTATACCCGCAATCTTGTCAGACAGTCCAATACGACCGACGACAAGATACTCAGTCTTATCGAATGTAACAACGAAGAGGCAAAGCAGGAAAATTCCAACAAGAATCCCATTATAAATTCCACCCAACGCGATTATATGGCGGGCGAGGTCAGCAAGGATATAACCAACAGGATCCTTTTGCCCAAGGATATAGTCGAAGCGCACGAGCAGGGCATAATCCACTTCCATGACGCCGACTATTTCGCACAGCATATGCACAATTGCGACCTTGTCAACCTCGAAGACATGCTTCAAAACGGGACGGTCATCACGGGCACGCTCATCGAAAGACCGCACAGTTTTTCGACCGCATGCAATATTGCGACGCAGATAATCGCTCAGGTGGCGTCCAATCAATACGGCGGACAGTCCATATCGCTTACGCACCTTGCGCCATTTGTTCAGGTCAGCCGCGAAAAGATCCAGAGCGACGTGGATTCCGAATTTGCTTCGCTCGGAATTAGTGTGTCCGACGAGGACAAGAAAAAACTCGTTGAAAAGCGTCTGCGCGCCGAGATCAAACGCGGAGTACAGACCATTCAATATCAAGTGGTAACTCTTCTTACCACCAACGGACAAGCGCCTTTTGTCACCGTGTTCATGTATCTCGGCGAGGCGAAAAACGAACAGGAGAAAGCGGATCTTGCGCTCATAATCGAGGAAACGCTCGAACAGCGCTATCGCGGCGTAAAGAACGAAAAAGGCGTTTGGATCACGCCGGCTTTCCCCAAACTCATCTATGTGCTCGAAGAGGACAACATTCACGAGGACAGCAAGTATTGGTACCTTACCAAACTCGCCGCAAAATGCACGGCTAAACGCATGGTGCCCGACTATATTTCCGAAAAGGTAATGCTCCAAAACAAGATCGACAAAAACGGCGAAGGACATTGCTATACCTGCATGGGTTGCCGCAGCTTCCTCACTCCGTATGTCGATGAAAACGGAAAGCCCAAATATTACGGAAGATTCAACCAGGGCGTCGTTACCGTAAACCTTGTGGACATAGGACTTTCCGCAAACAAGGATATGGACAAGTTCTGGCAGATCTTCGATGAGAGAATGGAACTGTGTCACAGGGCTTTGCAGTGCCGACACGAACGCCTTACGGGCACGCTGTCGGACGCCGCTCCCATACTTTGGCAATACGGCGCGCTTTTGAGATTGAACAAGGGCGAAACAATAGATAAATATCTGCACGGTGGATATTCCACGTTGTCGCTCGGCTATGCGGGACTGTGGGAATGCGTCTATTCGCTCATAGGCAAAAAGCTCACCGAACCCGAGGGCGAAGAACTCGGACTTGCCATCATGCGCAAGTTGAACGAATACACCGCAAAGTGGAAGAAAGCCGAAAACATCGATTATTCGCTTTACGGCACGCCGCTCGAATCCACAACATACAAGTTCGCGAAGTGCTTGCAAAAACGTTTCGGCATTGTACCCGGCGTTACGGACAAGAGTTATATCACAAACAGCTATCATGTGCACGTTACCGAACCGATAGACGCATTCGAAAAACTTCGTTTCGAAGCCAAATTCCAGGCGCTTTCGCCGGGAGGAGCGATAAGCTATGTCGAAGTTCCCGATATGCAACATAACCTCGACGCGGTGCTCAGCGTAATGAAGTTCATTTACGACAACATAATGTACGCCGAACTCAATACCAAGAGCGATTATTGTCAGGTATGCGGCTATGACGGCGAGATCGAGATCCGCGAGGACGACGGCAAACTCGTCTGGACATGCCCCAATTGCGGCAACAAGGATCAGGACAAGATGAACGTTGCGCGCAGAACGTGCGGCTATATCGGAACTCAGTTCTGGAACCAGGGCAGAACGCAGGAAATAAAGGAAAGAGTACTGCATCTATAAAATTCAAAAGGAGTATGGCGGAACGCCCGTGCGTTCCGCTTTTTTGAAAATGTATTACGGAAAGATAAAAAACTGCGACATTGCCGACGGACCGGGCGTGAGAGTTTCTCTCTTCGTTTCGGGCTGCACAAATCATTGCGAAAATTGTTTTCAGCCCGAAACATGGGCTTTCGATTACGGCGATCCGTTTACCCAAGACACGCAAAGGCACATAATGGAGTTGTTGTCGCCGTCGTTTATAAGCGGATTGACGGTGCTGGGCGGCGAACCTTTCGAACCGCTCAACCAACGCGAACTGTTGCCCTTTTTGCATAGCGTCAGAGCGAAATTCCCGAATAAGACCATATGGATATATTCGGGTTTTACATATGAGGAGTTGTGCTCCGAGGGCGCTTATCCGCATTGCGAGCAGACGATGGAGATGCTCGGGCTTTGCGACGTGCTTGTGGACGGCAGGTTCGTGCAGGCAAAAAAGGACATAACGCTTTTGTTCAGAGGCTCGTCCAATCAAAGGCTCATAGACGTAAAAAAGACGCTCGAAAGCGGTTTTGTTGTACTTTGGCAACAAATTAAATAAAAAAAATTCAAAAAATTTTCGCAAATCTATTGATTTCGGCGTATATATATGTTATAATAAAGATAATCAAAATTACGGAGGTAAATTATGGCTATCGTAGATTCATTCAAAAAGTTGCCGAGATTGGTTCAGATCCTTTTGCTTTTGATCCCCGGCGTAAACTGGATAACCGAAGTTTTGGTAAGAGGATCGGCTGCTTTGCACGGTAAAGCCGTACAACAGATCGTAGTCCTTATTCTTGCCATCATACCTATCACCGGTATGATTCTCGGTTGGGCGGATCTTATTTGGTGCTTACTTTACAAGCGACTTATTTTGACCTGATCGGCAAAGACGACAAAGATCCGAGGATCATCACCTCGGATCTTTTATAACGAATAAGCGCATGGCATACTTCGTACAAATAATTTTTTTTGACGCCGCAAAACTCTTGTCATTAAATAAAATTAGGCGTACAATAATTATTGCATAAATAAAAAAGGAGAATAAAAATGCAAGATCTTATCAAACAAGTAAACGGTTTACCACTTATAGTAAAGTTGCTTCTCTGTATTCCCGTAGTTGAAATATTCTATGGCATATGCAGAATTATCAACCAATTGACAAAGGGAAATATCAATATACTTTATTTGGTTTTGGCGATCTTAACTGTCGTACCCGGCGCTGCATTTATGTGGATCGTCGATATTATTTGCGTATTGCTCAACGGACACGCATTCTTGCTCGGTTAATTAAATGAGTGAAAAAGGAAGACTGTTTCATTGGGTTGGGACAGTCTTTTTTTATTGGTAATTTGATATTATGAAAATGGATTATAAAGACAAATATTTTTCGGTACTCGGAGATTCGATCAGCGCCCTTTTTAATTCCGTTCCGCCCGAATACGCCTATTACGATCCCGAAAAGGCGCCTCTTACAGGTGTGCTATTAAATCGCGATATTTGGTGGGGCATGGTCATAGACGCATTGCAAGGAAAATTATTGGTGAACAATTCTTTTTCCGGCAGTACGGTATGTAAATGCAAGGATATGGAGATAGACTCGTACGGAAGCAGCAATGAAAGAACTTCGGCATTACATAAATGTGAAGTTATGCCCGACGTGATAATGATAAATTTAGGCTCGAACGATTGTGGAAAGGGCGTATCCGTTGACGTTTTCGAAAAGAGCTACAAAGAAATGCTTATTAAACTCAAAGACAATTATCCGCGTGCGGAGATTTGGTGTTTGAGCTTGTGTGATTTCACTTGGAGAGATCGCTTGGATCCGAGCAGAGTAGTGGGGAGTAAAGAGATCTCGACATACAATAAAGTCATAAAAGAGTGCGGGGCGGCATTCGGCTGTAAATATTTCGACGTAATGGGTAAGTCAAAAGCCCATGATTACGTCACTGTCGACGGAGTACATCCTACGCGAGAGGGTATGTGCGCCATTGCCGAACAAGTGCTTGCCTTGTTTGAAAAATGATAAAAAATATTTTTTGTCGACCCCTTAAAAATTCTTGTCAACCGAAAAAAATAGGTGTAAAATAAGACTTGATGCAAAGGATTTGCAATCGAAAAAACAAGGAGGGTCAAATATTTATGTTAAACAAAAAAATTGCGGAAATGCTCAACGATCAGATATGCAAAGAGCTTTACTCGGCATATCTCTATCTCGATTTTGCCAACTATTACGCAGACGAGGGGCTCGACGGCTTTGCTCATTGGTACGAAGTGCAGGCGCAAGAGGAACGCGACCATGCGTTCATGTTCCGCAGATATCTTATCAACAACGGCGTTCGCGTGGAATTCAAGGCGATCGACAAGCCGGACAAGGTGTTCAAAAATCACCTTTCTCCGCTCGAAATCGGTTTTGAGCACGAGCAATATGTAACTTCGCTCATCACGGCTATCTATCATGAGGCGTCCACTCAAAAGGATTATCGCACGATGCAATTCCTCGATTGGTTCATAAAAGAGCAGGGCGAAGAGGAAACAAACGCCGACGACATGATAAAGAAGATGAAACTCTTCGGCGGCGACGCAAAGGGACTTTATGCCCTCAATCAGGAACTTGCAGGCAGGGTATACGCGCCCTCGACGACAGGTCCCGCAATGTAAGGTTAATGTAATTTTTTAAACTTAATAACTACAAAAAACAGCGACATTATCTTGCCGCTGTTTTTATAATATTTTGTATCATCGTAAGCTATCGGATAAAAATTTTTTCGGTCATTCTCTGACAAGAATGTCTTTCGTGATTTCGGTAAAAAATTCCGCGCTCCAAATATCCAACTTGGTTTTGTCTTTTACAAACGGCTGTACGTCCTGTTTTGCCTGTTGGTAGTCGATCGCGGCAAAGCGGTTACAAAGCATAGTGATAAGCGCTTCGCGGGTGAGGTCGGATCCTTCGTCCACAAACCCCGAATCCACAAGCCTTGCTTTCAGGTGCGGCATATTGACAGGAGTTTTCCGCGAGAGATAGAACACATAGTCGTACAGATCTCTGCCTTTGACGCGGTTTTTCCATGCGCGGCAGAGGACGGCGTGAAGTTTACCCGCAAAAAGCGAGGGCGCGTCGTACAATTTTACCTGATAGGGGGACGGCAGCAACCTGTATTTGTTTTCAAACGTTGCATAAGACGGGGGATCGATGTCGACCTCGAACTTGATTCGGATCATCTCGGACGGGTTGATTTTCTCCGCAGAACGGTCATCTTTATAAAAACTCAAAATATGTTCTTTGGTATTGCCCTTCAAAAAAGCCGACTTTATGTTGGACCGAGCCGTTTTGACCTTTTCTTCGATTTTGAAGTTCAGCCCGACGGAATGCAATTCGCTTTCGAGAACCGAAAAATATTTCTTCAAATCGAAATCGGCATCGGGGGCGACAAGCGAGAAGTCCAAATCTTCGGAAAATCTGTCCAGACCGTAGAAGATACGCAGAGCCGTCCCGCCGTAAAATGCGGCATATCTGAAAAATCCCGCGCGCGACAGCCCGCACAGAGTAATTTCCTGAATGACTTCCGTCAAAGCGTTCTTCTCGTCGTTTGCGGAATGCGATGGGTACATCGCAAGCATTTGGCTTATTATCGTTTCCATTTACCTCCCTCCGATCAATTTGATAAGATAATTATGGTTTGTCGAATGGTACAACGGCGCAAGCTGCCTTATATTGTCAAAATTCAACCGCCCGAAGTCGCCCTCGTCGATGCGCAGATCGTCGAACAGCAGCGCCCGCATGGCTTTGACGGAACCGACGGGCGAGATCGTATAGAGTTTGTCGCACAGCGCCTTTTCGGGAGTTGCTATCTGATAAGAGTAACCGTTTTCCTGCCTGATCTCCACGCCGAAAGGGTAGGCGGCAACGGGAATATCCCTGTATGTGAACACGCCGAAAGCGTTTTCGTATTGCTTCGTCTTGCCCTTGCGGAATGTGGCGGAAGTGTAAGTCCCGAAAACCGCTTCGGGAATAAGAGATCGCATTGACAGGACATAATCGAACGAAAGATATGACGGACCGTAAATTGCGCCCGCAAGATATTTGCCGTCCGCTAAGGCGTCGGTTTCATATAATCCGCGCGCGACTTGCGTCAGCCGCCCCGATTGCACTTCGCGGCGTATCTTGCCCTTTACGTCCGTATAATCTTTGAATTTCAATGCCAAACTGTCAAATGTCAAAATCATTGTTTGCTCCCAATGGTTTTATTATATCAAACTTTGCGGAGAAAATCAAGCGATTTCGGGACATCGCAAAAGACTTTGCTGCGGGAACCGTCCGACAACTGTTTATAAAAAAGCAGTCAAGGGACGGGAGAAGCAGACAAAACAGATAAATTTCAATTTGTGGGATATATGGCAGAAAAACACTCTCGAATGAATTTCCGAGAGCTTTTGTCATCGCTTGAAAGCACAATTCTAAAAATTTTGTTTTTGTTCCCTATGGGAAGTGCGCTTTATCTTGCCGCTGTTTTTTATTTGTATGTAGTTAAAAATTTTCCGCTCCGATCTTTTTTGCGTTGGATATCCTGTCTTCGTCCATGCGCGCGATACATTCCTTTACGCTCAAAGTCCCCTTAAACATATCGTTGAGGATAGCGCACATTTCGTCCGCGCTGTAAGCTATGATCTTTGTCGAGGCGGTGGAAACGCGCTCCTTTTCCGAAATGGAGTCGGCGGCATTTTCCACTATGGGAGAGGTCTTGTTGGTGGTCATGCCCTCGAAGCACTTTACGGTCGAAATATTTTCAAACGCCATATTATAGTTGTCGGGCGTTGCGCAAAATTCGAGAAATTCGAGCGCGCTTTCGAGTTTTTCGCTGTTCTTGTTCACCATCATCATGTTGAGGTTGCCGCCCTCGTATGTTCCGCCGCTTACGGTGTTGAGGAATATGGGCATTACGGCAAAGTCGTCTTTGTCGTACTTGCCCGATTTAAAGTCCGTGTCGAACCAGGTGTCCCAGATGAATGTCATCACCGCTTCGCCAGAACCGAGTTTGGAACTTATCTCGTCCCAACCGACTTTGAGATAATCGTTTCCGAACCAGCCGTTTTTTGCCGCGCTATTCAGCCACCCGATCATATTTTCGAACTGAGGGATATCGGAGTAGGTGATCTCGTTTTTGTTGAGTTTGCTTAAAAGTTCGGGGCCGTCGGGCTTATCCGCAAAGATGGGATCGAGCCCGAATTGGAGCATCCAGCTGCAACCGTTGCCCGGCCAGCATATGGGGGCTATGTTGCCGTTGGAACTTTCGATTATATTTCGGCACAGTGTGTCGAACTCGTCTTGCGTGTGAGCACGGTCAAGACCCATTTCGCTGAGCAAAGTCTTGTTGTAATAGCAGCCCGAAACGGAACTTTCCCAAAACGGCAATCCCAAAAGGCGCCCGTTTTCGTCGGTGCAGTATGCCTTCGCGCTTTTTGTGAGGTCGCTCACCCAACTCTCGTCGTCAAGATAATAAAAATTGTTTTCGACGTCGAACCTTGCGAGGTCGGCATTGTGGAAATGGAAAAATATGTCGGGCGCTTTGTTGTTCGCGAAGTCGGAGAGGGCTTTTGTTTCGTAGTCCTTGTCCTCGTATTCCACGATCTTTATCTCATTGCCCGTCCTTTCCTTGTACGCGTTGAATATCCTTTGCATATAAGTTTTTTCCATGTCGCTTTTCTTTCCGAGAATTATCAAAGCGTCGGTATTGTTGTCGTTATAGTCGTTTACGCAAGCGACGCAACAAAACAACATCAAAAGAGCGGTGATTATCGCTAAGATCGCCTTTCGTTTTTTCATGGTCGTTTACTCCTTTTTATCTTTGTTTTTCTTTAATATTTCGCCTATGAGCTCGCGCACTTTATCCATGTCGATGGGCTTAGCCAAGTGGCCGTCCATGCCCGCGTTCATGGCGTTGCGAACGTCCTCCGCAAAGGTGTTTGCGGTCATCGCCACAATGGGAATAGTCTTTGCGCGCACATGAGAGGACGCCCTTATCTTTTCGGTCGCTTCGTAACCGTTCATTATGGGCATCTGAACGTCCATGAGTATAATGTCGTAGCGATCGGGATCGGCGCTCATGAACTTCTCGTAGGCTTCCTTGCCGTTTATGGCTATGTCGCACTTTGCGCCCTCTATGTCGAGCATTTCCGAAAGTATTTCGGCGTTGAGGTCGTTGTCCTCCGCCACAAGTATCATGAGTCCTTTGAGCGGGCTTTCGGCGGGTTGATCGTTGTGATCCGCCTTATCGGTGATATCTTCAAACAGCGGCTTTATCGTCTGCAAGAAAGTGGACGTAAAGAACGGTTTGGGCATAAACGCGTTGATGCCCGCCGCGCGCGCCTCGTCCTCGATCTCCGACCAATCGTAAGAGGTGAGGACCAGAATGGGCACGTCGTTTCCTATCCTTTCGCGGATAGATCTTGCCGTTTCCACGCCGTCCATGCCGGGCATCTTCCAATCGAGCAGTATGACGCTGAAATTTTCGCCGTGGTCATGCGCCGCGACCGCTCTTTCCACCGCGGAAGCGCCGTCCGTAACATACGAAACGTCCACTCCCGTGTCGCGCATCATTTCCTTTATGTTGAGGCATATTTCCTCTTCGTCGTCCGCAACGAGGATACGAGCCACCTTTTGATGGTACCAATTGTCCGATTCTTCGGGTTCGGGAAGCGCGAACGACATCTCCACCGTAAATACCGATCCCTCGCCGAGTTTGCTTTCGACGCCGATAATACCGCCCATAAGATCGACGAGGTTTTTGGTGATAGCCATGCCGAGCCCCGTGCCCTGTATCTTGTTGGTGACCGAGTTGATCTCTCGGCTGAACGGAGCGAACACTTCCTTTTGAAATTCTTCGCTCATGCCTATTCCGTTGTCGCGCACCGTAAAGCGCAACTTAACGAATTGCGGAGTGGGGTTGTCGATCTCGCTTATCGTAAAATCCACTTTGCCGCCCGCAGGCGTGTACTTTATCGCGTTGGACAGCAAATTCAACAGGATCTGATTTAGGCGCAACTTGTCGCCCATGATATAGTCGGGCGGAGTGTTCTTTACCTTGATCGAAAATTCCTGCATCTTTGCTTTTGCCTGCGGCATTATGATTATGTTCAATTCTTCCAGAAGTTCGGGCAGGCTGAAACGTTCGACGTTGAGCGACGTCTTTCCGCTTTCGATCTTGCTCATGTCGAGCACGTCGTTTATAAGGCTGAGCAGGTGATGGCTCGAAGCCATTATCTTGCGGGTGTATTCGTGGACCTTTTCCTCATTGGCGGCGTCCTTTTCGAGCAGTACCGAAAATCCCACGATCGCGTTCATGGGGGTGCGAATGTCGTGGCTCATGTTTGAAAGGAAGTTGCTCTTGGCTTCGTTTGCGCTCTTTGCCGCGTCCAGAGCCTCCTGTAACTTCTGATTCATTTGCTGTTCGAGCGTGCGGTCGGACATGACTATCAAATACTTTTTTGTGTCTTGAAGGTTGATATTGTATATCGTCACTCTGTACCAGCGGCGTTCGCCCGTAGATTGATGCATATATTCGCATTCCCAATGCTTGTTGCCGCCCGCGGGGATCTCGCCGAGAACGTCTTGCGGAATGATTATGTCGTAATTTACCGCGCATTTCGCCATAGCCCTTATGTCGCTCTTGACGGTGCTTTCGGATATGCCGAGCAATCTTTCGACGTTGGGACTGACGTAATCCACGCCCTGGGTCACGGGGTCTATCATGATGAATATGTCATCCACGGTGGCGGACAGTATATCGAACATCTTTTCGCGATATGCTATCTCCGCTTTTGCCGATTGCGATTGTTTGCGGTTGCGTATGAGCAGGAACGTGAACGCGGACGCGCCGACGAGCAGGAAGATCACCACGAAGAATATCGTCGTAAGTCGCTGCACGAACAAAAATCCCGCGCTGAGCGTGGAAAGAGGCACTTCGGCGAGCATTATATAGTCCTGATAGCGCGTGTCGTTTTGCACGCCCAAAGGACTGTAAATTATACAGTGATCTTCGCCGTTTATTTCGCATTGGATAAGGTTTGGGGTCTTGGTTTCCCAATCCTCCGTGATATTATCGACGATAGTCTGATCGACGGATTGATTGAATTTGAGCCTGTTGAGGTAGTTGGTCTGCACTCCGCCGCCCGCTTCGGTCGAGAAGAGCACCTTGCCGTCGTTGCGAATGATATAGCATTTGGCTTTGCCCTCATAAGGATTGGTGTTTATGGCGTAGGCGATATTTTCGTTTGTAAAGCACAAGGCGATCGCGTCGAACGAAAATCCGTGATAATCTTTTTGCTCGACGGGAACGGCAAAGACGGTGGTGTTTTGTTTTATGTTGTTTATTTTCAGCGCTTCGCCCGTCATTATGGATTCCTTGCGGACGGAAAGGAGTTCGTGCGAATCTTCGAGGTCCATTCCGCCGACGACAGTACCGAGCAACGGTCTTATCGTCGTTTTTCGCCCGTCGTAAGTAATGTATCCGTTATCGTATATCACGAGCCTGTGACCGTCGGAGGAAGTGTAAACGCCTGCATGTTTGCCGTCTATCGGCTTGCCCCAATCCCAATCCTCGTCCGCGGGGAATTGGGGTATGGATCCCGAAACGATCTCGAAGGTAAGTTCTTTGCCGTCGGTGACGATAACTATCTTTTTTTCGGTTTCTTTCCATTCGGCGAGGTTTTTGAAAGCCATGACCTCGTCGTTGTCGAGAACGATCTCGGCTTTGTTCTTGTCGCCGTCGGGAGTGGTGTAAATGTATCTGTATTTTTTGAAAGGGTCGTCATTCGACGTGTTATCGGGGTCGTAGTCCTCGTTTTCGGAAAGAAAACAAAATTCCGAATAGCGCCATTCCTGCTTGCGTTTGTCGAAATCGAAATAGGGCATGGTCACGCTGTCGTCCCAGTCCCGCAACAAACGCCACTTTTGCTCGACATAAGAAGTGACCGATCTCTTTACGACGGAATATATCTCGTTGAGTTGGTTCGAGCTGTCCTTGTAAATTCGCTGTGAAACGAAATTGAAATATATCGTGCCTATCACGATCGAAAGCACAATGGCAATGCACATAAAAAACAGCGGTAAAAATTTACTTGACCATTTTTCGGTGTTTTTCATGAATGTTTTGAAGCTCCTTATCACGCTTATTGTCGATCGACAAATAGCGATCCGCATTTATTTAACGTACTTATGAGTAAATACATAAATAGTGTATCACAATATCAACAAAAAATCAATAAAAAATCGCATTGTTTCCGAATATCCGCGCATTTTTTAATAAAAGACGGTCGTAAATTCGGCGCAAGACCGCCACCTCGCAAAATAAATTTTGTATACAAAATTTTTTCGGGCGCATAATTAACAATTATGACTGTTTCTTATATTTATGAATTTTTCGGTGCGGCGTTCCTCTTCTTTGCTTCGTTTGCGCTTGTAAAAAAGGAGAAAGATCGGGTGCGCTATCCCAAATGGATAAGGGCGGGCTATCTTGCGCTCGTAGGATTATGCGATCTTTCGCTTGCGTCGATGGCTCCGTCGTCCGTAGGACTCAATGTCTTTGCCTTTGCCTTGTCTACTGTCGAGAGTTTGATTTCGGTATACATGTGCGTTTTCAGCGTAAAGATAGACGACGGCTGCCTTATACGGCGCACCGTTTTTTCGTGCAAAAAGATAGAACTGAGGTCGATAGACGGGATAAGCAAGGTCGATTTCGGGACCGCTCTTATCATCAGCAGCGGAAAGAGACGGATAAAATTGAGCAAAGTCATGCGTGGCTATGACGCTTTTTGCGAAAAATTGTATGATTTCGCGGCTTGCGATAAATTTTTTGCCGCATGAATATGACGAAATGCAAAAAATTCGTTGCAATTTTATAATTTTTGTGGTATAATCTTATCGTATAAGTATAAAGTTAAGGAGTACTATTATGCCAAAAAGCGCAGCGGAGTTGTTTGCAAAAGAAAAGCAAAAGGAACTCAACAAGAAATTTCTGGATCTTTGCAAGCAGAAAGACGGAAAAGGACTTTTGCTTGCGGATATCGACGGCGCGATCTCCCAAGGAGCCGACGTTTTCGCTTCGGGTTGCAAGGCGATGTATCTTGCGACCAAAAATCATAATTTCGCGCTTATAGACTTTTTGATAGATCACGGCATTTTGTCGAGCCCGCTTGCAAGGGGATATCTTGCCGCCATGTGCGACTTTGGCGAATTTTCCAAGATAGAGGAGCAATATTTCGAGGAACTCGATAAGGCGATAGGGCTCACGGGCTTCGGGATCGAATATCTTATCCCGTATATCAATTGTTCGTTCGTCCACGGCGATCACGATAAGGCGCTCCGCCTCTCGGAGAAATATCCCGTTTCGAGAAGCGAGATAGTGAACAACGTGCATATCCGCATAATTTTCGAAATGATAGACAACGATCTTTACGACGGACTTGCCATAATCAACGGCTATCGCGATTGGATCGACGAAAAGACGTTCGGCGTGGCGGTGAGCGGCGGCGACGATAAGGTGATAGAGTATATGCTTGAAAAAAAGCGTTTGATCGCGCCCATAAGCGCGGTGTGCGACGCCATATTTCAAGGATACATATCCACTTTGGAGTTGATAGAGATAGCGCCCAATCCCGTTTTCAGACAGAACGCCGAGGTGTCCAAAGATCCCGCAATGCTCGAATATCTTATCCGCCGCGGCCTTGTGGAAAGATGATCGAAAACCGATAAAATCAAAAGGAGCCTATTACCACGGCTCCTTTTTAAGAAATATCAAAGAAAAAGAGTACCGAAAAATGATAGAAGTAAAAGAACTGACGAAAATATACAAAAGTCGCAAAAGCGGAAATTGCACAGCCCTTGACCACATAAGTTTTACATTGCCCGATAAAGGGTTTATCTTTGTGATAGGCAAGAGCGGGAGCGGAAAGACGACGCTGCTCTCTCTCCTCGGCGGGCTGGACACGATAACGTCGGGCGAGATAATCGAAAATGGCAGGCATATAGAAAAATTCGGGCTCAATGAGCAGGTGTACTATCGCAATTCGACGATAGGCTTTATCTTTCAGGACTTTCACCTTATAGACGATCTTACCATATACGAAAATATAAAGTTCGCATTGGAACTTCAAGGCGAGGGGGAGGAAGAAAAAGTCAAAAAAGCGCTTGCCGACACCGATCTTGCGGACTACGGGAATCGCTATCCCAAGGAACTTTCGGGCGGACAAAAGCAGCGCGTGGCGATCGCGCGTGCGCTCGTAAAGCGACCCTCCATAATTCTTGCGGACGAACCGACGGGCAACCTCGACAGCAAGACGACGGCGCAGATACTCGACCTGCTCAAAGAGCTGTCAAAAGAAAAACTCGTGGTGATCGTATCGCACAATCTATCCGACGCGCAGCATTATGCTGACGAAATAATAGAACTTTCGGACGGAAAGATATTGCAACATATAAAGCGGAACGAAAGGTTCGACGCGCGTCTGAGATTGGAAAAAGACACGCTTATAATACCGAGCGGAGAGGCGTTCAGTGAAGAAAACCTCAGACAAGTCGAAAAGGAAATTGCCGAACGCCCGCCCAAAAAATTGCGACAGGACGAAGAACGATTCGACCCGATAGAAATACGGGGGGGGGTATACTCGAAGTTCCGTCCGAGCCTCTAAAAAAGAAACATTTACGTTTTTGCGACACGTTAAAGACC
>CANQFK010000028.1 GCA_947598585.1 uncultured Clostridia bacterium | reverse complement strand
TTTACGCTTGCAGAACTTTTGATAGTAGTGGCTATCATAGCAGTTCTTACCGCTATTGCAGTTCCTCTCTTTGTAGGAGCCTTGGATAAGGCGCAAGATGCAAGAGATGATGCGAATATTCGTTCCGTAAAGTCGGCAGCAGCAGTTTATATCCTCGGTGCTACAAAGAATGATGATAGTCATGTAATTTTCAAACCCGGTACTGAGAAAGATTCGATTACCAATGATCTTTATGAATACTATGTTGTAAAAGCTACGGTCAAGGCAAATGGAGATATAAGTATAACTTCTATCAAAGGTCAATCAACTGATCCTCGTACTGCGGCAGCCGGTGCAGGTGCTACGGCGGCAGTTAAAGATGAGGCTAAGGCAGGAACAACGTCAGGCGATTGGGATATAACGGCAGTATTGACTTCACTTGATTTAAGCGAGGCATAACATTTTTATTCCGTATCCAAATGAAAGAGATATGGAAGAAGTGGGTCATAAAAGACTTACGAAAAAGAGAAGCCAACGGCATTGCAAGGGTATGCCGAAAGCGATATGTCGTATTTTATAGGGATGTAAAAATATGACGAACGAGCGAGTTCTTTTGAACTCGCTTTTGCTTTTTTCGACGGAAAAATCATAAACAAAGCATATCGTTTTTTGAGGATAAAAAAACCAAAAAAAATTTTTTCGTACCCGTTCGATTTGATTGACAGCGGCGGTACGGAGTGATATAATCTATCCAAGATTGATCTTTAAGTCGATGCGGCGACATCGGAAAGATCACGAAATAAGCTGAATTTTACAATTCGTGATTTTGTCCTGCCGCATTGCGGTGGGATTTTTTTACGGAGAAGGATATGGACAAAGCCTTGTATGATGAAATCAAAAAAACGGCAGCCGAAATATACGGCGACTTGTCCGATTTAGCTGTTCTGCCCGGTTTTTGCGACGTGCATGTGCACTTTCGTGAGCCGGGCTTTTCTTATAAAGAAACGATCCATAGCGGTTCTTTGGCGGCGGCGCACGGCGGTCATACGGCAGTATGCACAATGCCCAATCTCGATCCCGTGCCCGATTCGATCCAACACCTCAAAGTTCAGACCGATATCATCGCACGCGACGCGGTGATATCCGTTTACCCATACGGCGCGATCACCAAGGGCGAGCAGGGCAAAGAACTTGCGGACATGGACGATATCGCGAACTCGGTCATAGCCTTTTCGGACGACGGAAAGGGTGTGCAGGACGAGGGCATGATGAGAGCGGCAATGCAAAAAGCCAAGGCTCTCGGCAAGATCATAGCCGCTCATTGCGAGGTCGATTCTTTGCTTTGCGGCGGATATATTCACGACGGCGTTTACGCAAAGGCGCACGGTCACAAGGGCATATGCGGCAAGAGCGAATATGCTCAGATAGAGAGGGACATAAAACTTGCCGACGAAACGAAATGCAAATATCACGTTTGTCACATTTCGTGTCGCGAGAGCGTGGAACTCATTCGCGACGCAAAAAAGAGCGGAGTGGATATAACGTGCGAAACGGCGCCCCATTATCTCATTTTGGACGAAAACGACCTTGTGGAGGACGGGCGATTTAAGATGAATCCGCCGCTGAGAAGCAGTGCGGACAGGGCGGCTCTGATCGAGGGCGTCGAGAGCGGCGTTATAGATATGATAGCGACGGATCACGCGCCTCATTCGGTCGAAGAAAAGAGCAGAGGCTTAAAGAACAGTCCGTTCGGGATCGTGGGGCTCGAAATAGCCTTTCCGCTTTTGTATACTAACCTGGTCAGGC
The DNA here is from genome assembly GCA_947598585.1 of uncultured Clostridia bacterium. Lineage (GTDB taxonomy): Bacteria > Bacillota > Clostridia > Christensenellales > Pumilibacteraceae > CAG-552. Next base: position 13,358 of record CANQFK010000028.1, on the reverse strand, counting down.
AAAATATCATTTCGCTTAATAGACTCGTGGAACTCATGGCGACAAAGCCGAGAGAAAGATTCGGCATAGAGCAGAGCGGATTTTCGATATGGGATCTTAACGAGAATTTCGAGGTGGACAGCGGCAAATTCCTGTCAAAGGGCAGGGCGACGCCGTTCGAGGGAAAGCGCCTGTACGGAGTCAACAAACTCACGTTTTCGGGCAAGGATATCGTTTTTAATTCAGTCAATCATAATCATCAATATATAAAGGAGTAAATTTTTATGGCAAAGAGGAAAGACATCAAGAAGATTTTGATCATCGGATCGGGTCCCATTGTTATAGGACAAGCTGCCGAATTCGACTATGCGGGCACACAGGCTTGCCTTGCGCTCAAAGAGGAGGGTTACAACGTTGTGCTTGTCAACTCCAATCCCGCAACTATCATGACGGACAAAATGATAGCCGACAAAGTTTACATGGAGCCGCTCACGCTCGAATACATAGCCAAGATATTGAGATATGAGCGTCCCGACGCGATCGTCCCCGGTATAGGCGGGCAGACGGGTCTGAATATGGCAATGCAACTTGAAAAGAAAGGCATTCTCAAAGAGTGCCGAGTAGAACTTCTCGGAACGAGCAGCACGAGTATAGAACGCGCCGAGGACCGCGAACTCTTTAAGGAACTTTGCCAATCGATAGGCGAACCTGTCATTCCGTCGCAGATCACATACAGTCTTGACGAGGCGATCGAGGCTGCCAAAAAGATAGGGTACCCCGTAGTGCTCAGACCCGCGTTCACGCTGGGCGGCACGGGCGGCGGCTTTGCGGACAACGAGGAGGAACTCATCGAGATAGGACACAACGCGTTCATGCTCTCTCCCGTTCATCAGGTGCTTGTGGAAAAGAGCGTAAAGGGATATAAAGAGATAGAGTTCGAAGTTATGCGCGACTCTACCGACAAGGCGATAACCATTTGCGGAATGGAGAACGTTGACCCCGTCGGCGTGCATACGGGCGACTCGATAGTCGTTGCGCCCATAATGACGCTCAACGATCACGATCTCAAAATGCTCAACGACAGCGCTATAAAGATCATAAAGGAACTCAAGATCGAGGGCGGCTGCAACATACAGTTTGCGCTCAATCCCCATTCGAGCGAATATTACCTTATAGAAGTCAATCCCAGAGTTTCTCGCAGTTCGGCGCTTGCGTCCAAGGCGAGCGGATATCCGATCGCGCGCGTTACGGCGAAGATCGCTGTGGGCATGACGCTCGACGAGATAAAGGTCGGCGGCGGCACGGCAGCTATCGAACCCTCCCTCGACTATGTCGTGGCAAAGTTCCCGCGCTTCCCGTTCGACAAGTTCACAATGGCGTCCAATATCCTCGGCACGCAGATGAAAGCCACGGGCGAAGTAATGGGAATAGGTTCCAACCTCGAAGAATGTATGCTCAAATCGGTGCGTTCGCTGGAAATAGGCGTTTGCCACCTGCATATGCATAAATTCGACGATATGTCGACGGAAGATATTTTATCTTACATTTCCAAATTCAAGGACGACAATATATTCGCTATCACCGAACTTATTCGCAGAGGCGTTTCCATCGACAAGTTGTTCGAGATCACAATGATCACTCCGTTCTTCCTCGAAGCGATAAAGCGTATCGTCGATAAGGAAAACGAGCTCAAAGCCCATGTCGGAGATATAAACGTTCTCCTTTCTGCAAAGAAAATGGGCTTCGGCGACAAATACATATCTTTGCTCTGGCACACCACCGAGGAAAAGATATTCGAACTCAGAAAAAAGCACAATATGTTCCCCGCATACAGAATGGTGGATACAATGCACACGGGCATGTACATTCCGTACCTTTACTCGTCGTACACGGGCAAGAACGATTCCGTAAAGACGAACAAAAAGAAGATAGTCGTGCTCGGCGCAGGTCCCATTCGTATCGGTCAGGGAATAGAATTCGACTATTCGACGGTCCATGCCGTGACCACAATAAAAAATTCGGGCTATGAGGCGATCATCATAAACAACAACCCCGAAACTGTTTCCACGGACTACACGATGAGCGACAAACTTTACTTTGAGCCGCTTACTGTCGAGGACGTCATGAATATCCTCGAATTCGAGAAGCCCGAGGGAGTTATCGCTTCGCTGGGCGGACAGACCGCTATCAACCTTGCCGCTCCCCTCAATGCGCGCGGAGTAAAGATAATAGGCACCGACTGCGAGGCTATCGAAAAGGCGGAAAACAGGGACGTCTTTGAAAAAGTGCTCAATTCGCTCAATATCCCGCGTCCGCAAGGCGCCGCCGTCACCAAGATAGAGGACGGCATAAAGGTGGCAAAGAAGATAGGCTATCCCGTGCTCGTGCGTCCGTCGTTCGTGCTCGGAGGCAGAGCAATGCAGATCGTCGCCAACGAGGAGCAGCTCAAACACTATCTCAAATCGGCGGTGGAGATCGACGAGGACAAGCCCGTGCTTGTGGATAAGTACATTCTCGGCAAAGAGGTCGAAGTGGACGCTATCTGCGACGGAAGGGATATTTTCGTGCCCGGCATTATGGAACTCGTCGAGAGAACGGGTATTCACTCGGGCGACTCCATAAGCGTGTATCCGCCGTTCAGCATTTCCGACAAGGTAAAGGGCGTCATACTTCAATACACCAAGAAACTCGGGCTCGAAATAGGTATAAAAGGACTGTTCAACATACAATTTATAGTTGACAAAGACGAAAAAGTGTATATAATAGAAGTTAATCCGCGTTCGTCGAGGACCGTTCCGTTCCTGTCCAAGTCTACGGGATACAGCCTTGCCGATATCGCGACCGAAGTTATTTTGGGCAAATCGCTCAAAGAACAGGGAATATTCGACATATATCCGACCGAGAAAAAGAGGTGGTATGTAAAGGTCCCCGTGTTCTCGTTCAACAAGATACGCGGGCTCGACGCATATCTTTCGCCCGAAATGAAGTCCACGGGCGAAGCGATAGGCTATGACGACAAACTTTATCGCGCTCTTTACAAGGCTTTGCAGGCTTCGGGCATGAAACTTCAAAATTACGGCACCGTTTTTGCGACCATTGCCGACAAGGACAAGGAGGAAGCGTTGCCGCTTATCCGCAGGTTCTACAACCTCGGATTCAATATCGAGGCGACGGAGGGTACCGCCGAATTCCTCAAAAAACACGGCATACGCACTCATGTGCTCCATAAATTGAGCGAAAACAACGAGATACACGACGCGATCAGAGCGGGCTATATCGCTTACGTCATCAACACGCGCGATATAGGCACGGGCGGAGAGAGCGACGGCTATACGATACGCAGCTATGCGATAGAGAACAACGTTACTATCTTCACTTCGCTCGACACGGTAAACGCGTTGCTCGACGCGCTGGAAGAAACGACTCTGTGCATTTCGCCCATCGACGCCTGAAATATAAACAAAAAAGGAAGATAATGAAACAAGGAATTTTTGAGATAACCGAAAATAAGCCGCTTACGCAAAACGTTATGCGTATGCGGCTTATAGGGGACACTTCGGCTTGCATAAGGTCGGGTCAGTTTATAAATATCAAGATAGAGGGTCTGTTTTTACGCAGACCTATTTCCGTTTGCGACTTAAATAAGGACGAATTGACTATCATCTACAAGGTCGTGGGCAAGGGGACCGAAGTCATGCGCCGCAAATCTGTCGGCGACAAACTCGACGTTCTGACGGGGCTGGGCAACGGTTACGACCTCTCGCCTAGCGGAGATAAGCCGCTTTTGATAGGCGGCGGAGTAGGCGTTCCTCCGCTCTACCTGCTCGCCCGTCAGCTTATGGAACGCGGCAAGGACGTCACTGTGATATTGGGCTTCAATACCGCAAAAGAGGTTTTTTACGAAAAGGAATTCGGCGATCTCGGAGCAAAGACCATTCTCGTTACGGCAGACGGTTCGGTTGGCAAAAAAGGCTTTGTGACCGATCACATGGACCTCGACTATTCGTATTTTTATACCTGCGGACCCGAGCCGATGCTCAAAGCGGTGTATAAAAGGTCGGTCACGAGCGGACAATTCAGCTTCGAGGAGCGCATGGGCTGCGGCTTCGGAGCGTGCATGGGTTGTAGCTGCAAGACCGTAACGGGCTACAAACGAATTTGCAAAGACGGACCCGTTCTGTGCAAGGAGGAGATATTATGGCAGACACAAAAGTGACGTTATGCGGCATAGAACTTGACAATCCCGTCATTCCCGCAAGCGGAACGTTCGGTTACGGCGCCGAGTTTGCCGAACTTTACGATATAAATATTCTCGGGACATTTTCCTTTAAGGGCACGACATGGGAGCCGAGGTTCGGCAATCCCACGCCGCGCATAGCCGAATGTACCGAAGGCATGATAAATTCGGTGGGACTGCAAAATCCGGGCGTGGAAAAGGTCATAAGCGAGGAATTGCCCAAACTGAAAAAGGTCTTTCGCAAAAAGGTCATGGCGAACGTGGGCGGATTTTCGATAGAAGAGTATGTAAAAACGGCTGCGCAGCTTGACGCTTGCGATTGCGTGGGCTGGTTGGAGATAAATATAAGTTGTCCCAACGTTCACGGGGGCGGAATGAGTTTCGGCACTTCGCCGACTGCCGCCGCCGAAGTCACGAAAGCGGTCAAAAAGGCGGTAAAAAAGCCCGTCATAATCAAACTTTCGCCCAATGTTACCGATATCGCGTCGATCGCGGCTGCTTGCGAGAGCGAGGGCGCAGACGGAATAAGCCTTATCAATACCATTCTCGGTATGCGCATAAACCTCGCTACGAGAAAGCCCGTGATAGCCAATCGCAAGGGAGGATTTTCGGGCAGAGCGATCTTCCCCGTGGCTGTCCGCATGGTCAGCGAAGTCGCCGAAAGAGTCCATATCCCCGTGATAGGCATGGGCGGCGTGAGTTCGGCGGACGACGTGCTCGAAATGATGATGGCGGGAGCGACGGCGGTGGAAGTGGGCGCAGCCAACCTAATAGATCCGTACGCTTGCAAGAAGATCATCGAGGATCTGCCCGCCGAAATGGAAAAATACAAAATAAATTCGTTAAGAGAAATCATAGGAGCTGTAAATGGGTAAAGATGTGATCATCGCCTGCGACTTCGACAGCGCAGACAAGACTATTGAATTTTTGGACAGATTCGAGGACAAAAAACCTTTTGTAAAGATAGGTATGGAACTTTTCTATGCGGCGGGTCCGAGCATAGTGAGCGAGATCAAGCGTCGCGGACACAAGATATTTCTGGATCTTAAATTGCACGACATTCCCAACACGGTAAAAAAGGCTATGTCGGTGCTTTCGCACCTCGGCGTGGATATGTGCAACGTCCATGCGGCGGGCACAAAACGCATGATGCAGGCGGCTCTCGAAGGCTTGACAAGACCGGACGGAACAAGACCGCTGCTTATTGCGGTAACGCAACTCACTTCCACGGACGAGCAGACCATGCGCGACGACCTGCTCATCGACCGACCTATCGACGAGGTGGTAATGCATTACGCGCATAACGCCGCCGATTCCGGTTTGGACGGCGTGGTGTGTTCGCCTCTCGAAGCGGGCAAGGTGCATTCGATATGCGGCGGGAATTTCGTTACGGTCACGCCCGGCATAAGGTTCGCGGGCGGCGAAGTCGGCGATCAGAAACGCGTCACCACACCCGCAATGGCAAAGGAACTCGGCTCCGACTATATCGTCGTCGGCAGACCGATCACCGCCGCGGACGATCCCGTTGCGGCGTACGACAGGTGTATAAAAGAATTTATAGGATAGGAGAAATAAAGACATGGATACGAAAAAACTCATTGCAAAGGATCTGCTTGCCATACAAGCGGTGTTTTTGAGGCCCGAAGAACCGTTCATATGGGCGAGCGGCATAAAGAGCCCGATCTATTGCGACAACAGACTTACGCTTACCACGCCTTGGGTGCGAACAGATGTCGAGAACGGCTTTGTGCAGTTGCTCAAAGAGCATTTCCCCACCGCCGAGCTCCTTATGGGCACGGCGACCGCGGGTATTGCTCACGCTGCCATAACGGCGCACATTCTCGATATGCCTATGGGATACGTTCGTTCGAGCGCTAAGGATCATGGCAGACAAAACAGGATAGAGGGCAGGCTCCGAAAGGGCGAAAGAGTCGTGGTGGTCGAGGACCTCATTTCGACGGGCGGAAGCGTAATAGACGCAGTGGAAGCGTTGCGAGAAGCGGACGCCGACGTGCTCGGTGTGGTAAGTATTTTCACTTACGGCATGAAAAAAGGGCTCGAAAGACTGAAAGAGGCAAATATTGTAAATTATTCCCTCACCGATTTCGACGCCGTCGTGGCTGCCGCAGTCGAAGAGGGGTATATAAAACCCGAGGACGTAGACAGGCTCATCGCTTTCCGCAACGATCCGTCCGACGAAAGCTGGATAAAGTAATATGAAAAGCGTTATAGATATTCTGGATCTTTCGGTCGAAGAACTCGATGATATGATAAAGACCGCAATAGATATTTCGGCTCATCCCGATAGGTATGCCGACAGGTGCAGGGGAAAGAAACTTGCCACTCTGTTTTTCGAGCCGTCCACAAGGACGCGGTTGAGTTTTGAGGCGGCAATGTATGAACTCGGCGGCAATGTGATAGGTTTTTCGGAGGCGAACAGCTCGTCCGCGTCAAAGGGCGAAAGCGTAGCCGACACGGCGAAGATAGTAAGCTGTTATGCGGATATTATCGCCATGCGCCACCCCAAGGAGGGCGCGCCCTATGTTGCGGCGATAAATGCGAGCATACCCGTTATCAACGCGGGCGACGGTGGGCATCATCACCCCACGCAGACGCTTGCGGACCTGCTCACCGTCTATCGCGAAAGGGGCAGGCTCAACGATCTCACTATCGGGATAGTGGGCGACCTTAAATACGGCCGCACCGTTCATTCGCTCATAAACGCCATGGCGCGCTATAACGGCAACAAATTCGTGCTCGTTTCGCCGCCCGAACTCAAATTGCCCGACTATGTAAAGAACGACGTGGGCGATAAGGCGGAATTTATCGAAACTTCCGACCTTATGGAATATATGGACAAATTCGACATCTTGTACATGACGAGGATACAGCGCGAACGTTTTGCCGATCGCGACGAATACAACAGGCTCAAAGACAGCTATATCCTTACGCCCGACAAACTTACGACCGCAAAGAAAGATATGCGCATACTTCATCCGTTGCCGCGCGTAAACGAGATATCGGTCAAGGTGGACGACGACGACAGGGCTTGCTATTTCAAACAGGCGCTCAACGGAAAGTTGATGCGAATGGCGCTCATATTGCACTTGCTCGAACTCAACGACGGAAAAAAATTCCCCGCGATAAAGGGGGAAAGCGGATATGTGTGCAAAAATCCGACCTGTATAACTTCCACCGAACAGGAACTCGAAAATGCTTTCAAAAAAGGCAAGGACGGAGTATATCGTTGCATTTATTGCGACAAGCGAGCCGATTGATATCGCCGCTTAAAACGTCGTATTGTTATCCGTGTTCGGGCTGTCGTCGGTGGGGATACAGCCGAGCAGCAACATTATGATAATGATCTGATTCAGATTGCCCGTAAGACCGCGACAATTGTTTTCGCAATCTTCATTATTGCTTATAAGCAACAAAATGACGAGCAAAAGTTTGAATATTTCATTTTGTCCCATGTCGCGCCGCTCCTTTGTCGGATAAGATATTATATGCGGCGATCGATCATAATGTCACTTAAAAATTTTGCATATTCGGTCGGGTCGAAGTCGATCCGACCTGTTTTTTGTGCTATCGATATGTATAAACTTTTCTTTGCCCGTCAATAATCATTTGCGGAGGCAAAGAAAATGAAAAAGATCGGTTACATATCTTTGATATTGATTGTGATTTCGGGCATAATTTGCGGCGGTTGCGTAGATAATAAACACATAAGCGAAGGGGAGCTTTTGCGGCTTCATATACGCGCCGACAGCAACAGCGACGTCGATCAGGCGGTCAAACTGAAAGTCAGGGACGACATTGTGGCGTTTCTTGCTTCGCAGAACGCGGACGTTGCGACCTTTGACGAGGCATACGAAAAAATCTCTTCACTTTTGCACGCGCTGCGACAGATCGCGGATATGCGCCTTAAAGAAGAGGGGATGAGTTATGTTTCGTCCGTAAAGCTGACGAGAGAGTATTTTCCCACGCGTTCGTATAACGGCGTAGTGGTGGACAGCGGCATTTATGACGCGCTCATTATCGAACTCGGAAGCGGACAAGGCGACAATTGGTGGTGCGTGGTCTATCCGCCGCTATGTTATCTTGAAGCGACAAACGACTTTAAATATAAGTCGAAGTTAAAAGAGCTGATAGACAAATACTTTTAGCACCTTTCGTTATGGGAGGTGTTTTTTTGAAAAAGAAAATTATCATTTTGCTTTTGGCGATACTGTTCGGGCTTTCGGGCGTAATGTTTTCAAACGAAAAGACCGTCTTTGCCGCCAACATTGTCAAGGGCGATACGGCGACAAACATAAAAGCCGTTCAGACCCGTTTGTCCAATTGGGGATATTATACGGGCAAGGTGGACGGAATATGGGGAAGTAAAACTCTTTCCGCGGTCAAAAGTTTTCAGCGTCGTAACGGGCTGGTAGTGGACGGCATAGTCGGACCCGCTACCGAGGCGGCTATGGGACTGAATTTGTCCAAGTCCACGTCGTCGGGCACGAACAATGCCAATCTCAATCTTTTGGCTCGGGCGGTGTATGCCGAGGCGAGGGGCGAGCCCTATGTGGGGCAGGTGGCGGTGGCTGCGGTCATACTCAACCGCGTCAAGTCATCCTCTTTCCCAAATACCGTTTCGGGCGTCATATATCAACCGGGCGCGTTCACTTGCGTAAGCGACGGGCAGATAAACCTTACCCCCAACCAGACGGCTTATAATGCCGCGCGCGACGCGCTCAACGGCTACGATCCCACGGGCGGTTGTCTGTACTATTACAATCCCGCGACGGCTACAAGCAAGTGGATATGGTCGCTCAAAGTTACGTTAAAGGTGGGCAGACACAATTTTGCCCTCGGGACCTGAGGAGGTAAGTTATGACGGAAAGAAAAAGAGGAAATCTGGCGATAATTTTGGCGGCTACGTTCGGTATAGCGGTACTTGTGGGCGGCTTGCTTTTCGGGCTGTTTTATATCAGGAACGAGCACGAAAAGGATCTCATGAAACTCGAAAGCAGTTATCAAAGCAGCTTCTATGAGCTCAGCGAGGGCGTTACGACGATAGAAAGCAATTTGTGCAAGATGATGGTGAGCGTTTCGGACACAGAAAGCGCCATTCTTGCCGCCGAAAATTATCATAGCGCTCAATCCGCCCTGAGGGGACTTGCAAATCTTCCGCTCGACCGCGAAAGCACGAAGTCCACTGCGAAATTTCTCAACCAGGTGGGGGATTGGAGCATGAGCATGAGCAAAGCGGTGGCTCTCGGCTCGGACATAACGGCGTACAGGGAGCAGATAGAGGACATTTATGTGCATACCGCGCAACTCAACTCCCGTATCACCGACATGATCGCGCTCATAAAGGACGATTATCTCGTCATCAACAACCTCGACAAGGAAAAACTTTGCAACTTTGACTATAACGAAAAGAGCGTGGATCCGTCCGCGGAATATCCCGAACTCATATACGACGGACCTTATTCCGACGCAAAAAAGAAAGATTCTTTCGGAGAACTCGAAACTCTGGATAAGATAACCGAGGTCGACGCCGTAAAGATACTTCTCGACACTTTCGAGGGGATAAGGGATATAGGATCGTGCGGCAAGGGGAGCGAACCCGAATGTTTTATGTTCACAGCCAAACTCGGAGGGGATAATTTCTTTGCGGCTATCTCCGAGCGGGGCGGAAAGATATTGACCGTCAACACCGACAAAAGAGTGACCGTGGCGCGCTATGATCGAAACGGCGTTATAAGGATAGCAAAGGAACATTCCAAAAGGCTCGGATACGATAACCTTACGCCCGTATGGTATAACGAGATCGACGGCATTGCCACCGTCAATCTTGTGGTAGAAACGGACGGCGTCATCTGTTACACCGACCTTGTCAAGGTGAAAGTAGGCTTGGACGGACAATTCCTCGGCTTCGAGGCGACGGGCTATTGCAAATGCCATAAGGATCGCGATCTTGCTCCCACTATGAGCGCTCGCGCGGCAGCTCAATGCGTATCGGACAAACTCAAAATAACCGACATACGTCTTGCGCTCGTGCCCAAGGACGAAAAGGAAGTGCTTTGTTACGAAGTCGCCGCTACTTTCAAGGGACTGAGATATTTCGTGTATGTGGACGCTCATGACGGAAGCGAAGTGGAAATAATGCGCGTTACCGAACAAGGCGGACAAGGACAAATGATTTCTTAAAATGATCAGTCGGATATTTTACGCGTTGTAACTTTGAGTATAACCAAAGACCGAAGTATATGAATTTACTTCGGTCTTTTCGGCATTTCGTTTTCGCATATAACGAGCAGTCGGGGCGGATAAAAAACTTCTTTTTCGTGGTCGCAGGTGGTCAAAGACATTCATAAAAAAGGCTTTTATGGAATATAGATGAAAGGTAGAAAAGGAGAATTGCATGAAAAAGTTGTTTTTGATTGTTTCGGTGGTCATTTTGGGCGTTTTGTCTTTGACAGGTTGCAGCAAGGGCGATTTCGACGATCTTATCGTGTACACAATAACGGCGTCGCTCGACGAGGCGACAAGGACAGTCAGTGCCGAAATGAGCGTAGACTATTATAACGATACACAAAGCGAACTTACCGAAATTTGCTTTCATCTGTACGGCAACGCATATCGCGAGGGCGGGAAGTCCCCCATATCTCAAACGGATATTTCATCGGCTTATCCCGACGGATTGAGTTACGGCAGCATGACGGTATGCGACGTAACGGCAGACGGGGCAAAGGCGGAATTTAACGTGGACGAAAACGACGTGCTCACCGTAAAAATACCCGCGCTCATGCCTACGCGCCGAACGATAATAAAGATGAAGTTCGAGCTCGTGCTTGCCGAAATAAGACACAGGCTCGGCTATTACAGCGGGAAATACAATCTCGGCAATTGGTACCCTGTCGTTTGCGCGTATCGCGACGGGGCGTGGGTAAAGCACCCCTATTACAGCAACGGAGATCCTTTTGACAGCGTGGTCGCCAATTACAATATAAAATTTACATATCCGAGTTCGCTTACGGCGGCTTCGACGGGCGGCGAGGGGCAAAACGGAACGTTGGACGTTTCGGTCAAAGGCGTTCGCGACTTTGCTATCGTCATAGGTGATTTCAATAAAAAGAGCGTCATCGAGGGCGATACAACCATAACCTGGTATTCCGAGGGATCGGACGACTATACGAAAGTGGCAAAGGACGCTTTGAGTACATATAACAAAATGTTCGGCGAATATCCGTATCCCACGCTCGCCGTGGTAAAAACGGCGTTCCTTAACGGCGGCATGGAATATCCGGGGCTTGTTTATGTCAGCGACGCGCTCAATGACGAGATGATAACCGAAGTGGTCGCGCATGAGATCGCTCATCAATGGTGGTACGGCGTGGTGGGCAACGACCAGGTGAATCATGCCTGGATGGACGAGGGGCTCACCGAATACTCCACAACGCTTTTTTACGAAAAAAATCCCTCATACGGAGTTGAAAAGGAAGCGAGGATCGCGGATTCGCTCACCACATATATCCTTTATTGCGAACTGTATAAGGACAGCGGCAAAAGCCTTACCGTTATGGACAAATGCGTGGGCGATTATCCTACCAACCTCGAATACACCTATATGACATATGTAAAGGGTCAGATCATGTTTGACAGTATCAGATCTCTTATCGGCGACGACGCGTTTTTCAATGGCTTAAAGACATACTACAAGGAAAATATGTACAAGGTCGCCACCAAGGCGGATATGATAGGGGCTTTTGAAAAACATACCGATTACAGGCTCACGAGTTATGTCGAATGTTGGGTGGACGGCAGCGCGCTCATGTTCGCAGTCAAATAGTTATCCACAATTTTATCCACAAATGTGAATAAGTGCATTAAGAGGTGAAGCGTGTTTCTTACCGTCAAAAAGAGAATGATATTTATCGCATTGGCTTGCGTCCTTTTGATCATCGGGATCATAGCGTTGATCGCTGCTCCCGACGTTCAGGCGTCGGCAACGGGCAAAACGGTAGTGATCGACGCGGGTCACGGAGGAGAGGACGGCGGTGTGCTTGGCGGCACGACGCACATAAAGGAGAGCGAGATAAATCTTGCCATATCCAAACGGTTAAAGACCTTTTTGGAAAACGGCGGATACAAAGTCGTCATGACGCGTTCCAACGACGCGGGACTATACGGAGCCGTTTCCTCGAACAAAAAACTTGCCGATATGAAAAAGCGCAAGGAAGTTATCCTTGCCGCAAAGCCCGATCTTATGGTGAGTATTCATCAAAACTTTTTTCCGAGTTCGTATGTCAGCGGAGCGCAGGTCTTTTTTGCTCCGAGCGGAGAATATTCCGAGCTCGCGGCGGTGATGCAAAGGATACTCAACCGCGAACTCGAATGCAACAGAACGGCGTCAAAAGGGGATTATTATATTCTTCAATGCTCGCATTATCCCTCTATGCTTATAGAATGCGGATTTATGAGCAATCCCGCCGACGAGGCAAAACTTGTGACTGCCGAATATCAGCAAAAGGTCGCGTACGCTATTTACAGCGGGATCAATTTCATTCTCGGTTCGCCTTTGAACATGTGACCGCCTTTAAATTTAATACAGGTATGTAAAACGGCCCGAATATTCGGACCGCTTTTGCCTTATTCGGGCAAGGAAAGTTTGGTCGCGCTAAGGACGATATTGCTAAACGTGACCGTGCCTCCGTTGTCGTTGGTGGTGACGGATAGCGGTGATTCGCTCTCTACGTTCAATACTGCCGTGCGGGTAAGAGTGCCGCCGGCATTTGCGGCTCCCGTCGCTCCGAGTTGAGCCTGAGGCGCTCCTCCGAGAGTTACGGTCATTGTCGGTTGCGTTGCGTCTGTGGACGTATATTCCGACGAAACGCTTATCAGATATACGCCGGGTGACAACGTAAGGTCGTTTGCGGCATACGATATATCCGTCGAATTTGCGGGATAAATGTTTGCGTTTTCGAAGTCGATAGTCGGGGCTCCCGTAGCGGAATACAGCGATGCTACCGCTTCGGCGACATTTCCGGTCGGACCGACCGCTCCTTCGGGACCTGTTTCGCCCTGAGGACCTGTGGGACCGACGGGACCTGTTTCGCCCTGAGGACCTGTGGGACCGACAGGACCAATG
>CANQFK010000027.1 GCA_947598585.1 uncultured Clostridia bacterium | reverse complement strand
GTGAATTGTTTTGCGGCAAACGATCGTCGCCTTATCCCACTCTGCTGGTAATGGGCGGAAGTCTGGGCAGCGCCGCCATAAACGACTGTTTGCGCGCCTGCCTTGGCGAGCTCACCAAAAGATACAACGTTGTACACATAGTGGGCAAAGGCAACGCGCAAGATATAAAAATGCCGCGTTACAAGCAGATAGAATTTACCTCGTCCATGGCGGATATTTACGCCGACGCGGATTTCATCGTGTCGCGGGGCGGCGCGAACTCTCTGTTCGAGATCGCCGCTCTCAATAAGCGCGCGCTCATAATCCCGTTGCCAAAGGGCGCGTCGCGAGGCGATCAGGTGGAAAACGCCGCATATTTCGGCGAACGCGGACTTATAAAAGTGTTGCCGCAAGACGAACTTTCGCCCGAAAGGTTGATGACCGAACTTATCGAACTCGAACGCTTTACGCCCGAAAAATTCAATGTGGCGGGCACGAAGAAAGTCGCCGACCTTATTCTGAGCGTATGATCTTTCGCTCGCCCGTTCTCACATTATAAGTCAAAAAGCGACCATATATCCCCGAAAACGTATTTTGCCTCGCGTTACAATAGGAGCGAGGTGAATTATGAACGAAACAAAAAACCAACTCAGGATAATTACCGCTTTGCTCGTTGTCGTGATCGCGCTTGCGGGCGGGCTGTTTTTCTTTATGCCCGCGGCGACGCAGGTTTCCGCGACCCCCAACGATCCGACCGAACCCTCCGATCAGCCTCCCGCGCACATAAAGATACGGGAAGCCGAGATCAGTCTCGATCCCGCGCTCGTCTACACGCAGACTTTCGGCGGGAGCGGCGACGAAACGGCGGAAGAGATCTTTTATAACGACGGACTTATATACATATTCGGCAACACGACTTCCGCGGACTTCGACTTCGACCGCGCGGGCGCGTATCTTGCCATAATGGACGAATTGGGTGCAACGCGCGCGTTCGTTTCGTATCCCGGAACGCTTGTTGCCGTGACATTATACGAAGGCGGCTTTGTTCTCGCGCTCGACGGCGACGCCTCGCCCGTAGCCCTTGCCGTAAACTACGACGGCATGGAAGTAAAGACGACTGCGATCCCCACCACCCGCTCCGAAAAGGCGCTGGATATAAAATACGTCGACGGCGGCTATCTTTTCATCACCGCCCTCGTTTGGGAAATGGGCGGATTCAGCCGTCTGAAAATGACAATGCTCAGTCACGACCTCGAATACATAGGCGCGATAGTGACCGACGAGGTTTACAGCCTCGAATATGTGGATACGCTTGACATAGCGGGCAATTACACTTTGATCGCGAACGCCGTTTCGAGTTTAAAGAACATGCTTTGCGTCGGTTCCTGGGGCAAGATAATGGCGTATTACCCGCAAGAATTTTCGTATACCGTGCACGGATTCTGGGTGATCGACGGCGAATTTTTCTATCTCGTCACCACCGACACATCGACGGTGCTGCTCAAAGAGGACGGAACGGTGATAAACATATGCGGCAAAACGACAGATCCGCATATAGTCGGCGACAAAGACCATATGTATATAAGCGCAGATGACGACCTGTATTGCGTTTCCGCCGAAAAGATAGAATCTTCCACCGTCGCGGGCAGAACGAGTTTTTACGTTGACGATCACGTTTACGCCGTATCCGAAAACGGCAGGTCGATGACCGTCCGATCCTTTAAGGGCGGCGTCAAAGCCTACACGACCTCTTTCGTATACGAAATGACGTCCGCGAAAGTTTTCACTTGCGAAAAGGGAATGTTCGTATTCGGCGTCACAAAAGGAAAGTTCGGCGGAAAAGATGTCACTTTGATAAAGGTGAACTACTGAGTTCGTCATTTATCGCCTTGCGGATAAGGTACGCAAGACCGTCGTCGTTGTTGGACGGAACGATCATATCCGCATGGGCTTTCAACCTATCGTCGGCGTTGGCGACCGCAACTCCCAACGCCGCCGCTTTTATCATGGAAATATCGTTCATGCTGTCCCCTATCGCCACGGTGCGGGAGCGATCTATACCGAGGCTGCCTGCCAAATGCAACAAAGCATTGCCCTTGCCCGCGTCGATAGCGGCTCCGTCGAGATAGGACGACCAAGACAGAAAGAATTGTATCCCGCTGTATTTGCCCTTGAAGTGTTCGAGATACGAATCGGCATTTTTGTCGGCGACGAGCACCTTTACGCAACCGAGTTTGTTATCGTATATGTATTTGCTGAGTTTGCCCACGACATTCATTTTTATTTTGCTGACTTCGCAATAGTGGCGATTTATCTCGTTTTCCTCCGCGACGAACAGCTTATCCTGCGTATAGACCTGAAAGTAACAGCCGATCTTTTCACATTCCTCGGCAAAAGCCGCCGTCTGCTCGTACGGCATGGTGTGCACCGCGATGACCTTGCCCGTTTGGCTCTCCTTTATCAAGCCGCCGTCGAGCGCGCAAATGGGGATATTGAGTTTGTCGAGTCCGAGCAGATGCGCGTTGTTTACGATGGACTCGAACATTCTGCCCGTGCTTATGATAAACGTGCCGCCTGCTGCCCTATACTCTTTTATCGCTTCTATCGTCGCCTCGGAAGCGGTGCGATCGTCTTTGAGCGCCGTGCCGTCAAGATCGCTGACTATCAATTTATACTTCATTTCTACTCCTTAAAAACGCACCTGTATCGCGTTTGACTACTTTTCGCCGTGAAAATGCTCGTATACCGAGCGCGCGGTGCGTTCGTCTATCCCGCTTATCGCGCTGAGTTCGCTCAGCGAAGAATTTTTCAGATCGGCGAAGTTCGGAAAGGCTTTCAGAAGTATTTCGCGCTTTTTCGGACCCACGCCCTTAACGCTGTCGAGTTCGCTCGTCAGCCTTTTTACTCTGAGATTGCGGTGATAAGTTATGGCAAAGCGGTGCGCCTCGTCGCGTATCCGCTGCAATAGCCTGAGCGCGTAATCGCTCTTGGAAAGCACGATCGGCTCGCTCCTGTTCGGGAGATATATCTCCTCTTCGCGCTTGGCAAGCCCTATCATGGGAATATCCGCGCCCGTGCCTCTCATGATCTCCAACGCGGACGAAAGCTGCCCTTTGCCGCCGTCTATCACGATGAGATCGGGCAGATCCCCGTGTCCGAGCCTGCGCCCTATCACCTCCGCCATGCAAGCGAAGTCGTTGTTGCCCTCGACCGTGCGTATCTTGTATCGTCTGTAATCGCTCTTTGACGGCGCCCCGTCGATAAAGACGACGCCGCTCGCCACCTTGTCCGTGCCGCTTATGTGCGAAATATCGTAACATTCTATCCTGCGCGCGCTATTCAACCCGAGGATATTTTTGAGCCGATCTGCGGCGCCCACCGTCATATTTTGAGTGCGGCGCTGCTTTTCCGCGCTCTTATCGAGGTAATCGAGCGCGTTCTTCTCCGCCATAAGCAGCAATTTGCGTTTCGCGCCCTTTTTCGGAAAAGAGATCTCCACTTTTTTGCCTTTCAGCGCGGACAGATATTCTTTAAGTCCCTCGCAATCGAACTCATTGGGAAAGCACACCTCGTCGGGAATGTCGTGATTGCCGCCGTAATATTGAATGGCAAAGGACGCCATCGCCTCGTTGTCGGTGACGGCGTCGCCCAAAACGTAATTATAAACGCCCATCATCTTCCCGCCTCGCACCACGTTGACCGAAGCCGCGCCGTACACTCCGCTGCTGCTCATGGCGAAAGAATCCACGTCCATGACCTTGCCGAGATCGGCAACCGTTCGGCTTTTGAGCAGATCGAGCATGGCGAGTTGATCCCTGTACACGATCGCCCTTTCGAAGTCCTCGTTTTGTGCGGCGGCTTCCATTTTGCTCTTTATGACCTCTTCGGCTGTCCCGTCCTTTCCCGTAAGGAAATCCGTCACGCGTTTTACGATTTTGGCGTAATCTTCCTTGTCGATACGTCCCATGCAAGGCGCCTTGCACAGGCCTATATGATAGTTGAGGCATTCGCGTTTAGCCGTCATTTTCTTGGGACAGGTGCGCATTCCGTACGCGGAACGAATGATCCCGACGATGTCCCACACTCTGAGCCCGTTAAGGTACGGGCCGAAATATTTAGCCCCGTCGCGTTTGAGTTTTCGCGTGACTTCGATCGTGGGGAAGTCCTCGCGCATATCGATCTTGATATACGGGCTTGCCTTGTCGTCTTTCAGGAGAATGTTATAGCGAGGATTGTACTTTTTGACGAGATTGGATTCGAGGCTGAGCGCGTCCTTTTCGGACAGCGTGATGATATATTCGAACGAATCGATATTGTCCACCATCGCCTGCACTTTGACCTGCTTGGGCGAATTGTTGAAATACTGTCGCACCCTGTTTTTGAGCACGACGGCTTTACCGACGTAAATGACCTTGCCGGTAACGTCTTTCATTATATAAACGCCGCTGTTAAGCGGAAGATCGTCGAGTTGTTCCTTTAAAACCGGCATCCGCAATACACCTGCCTATAAAGGTCATACTGTTCGCTCAGTCTTATCGAGCGCAAAAAGCCGTTGCGTTTTTTAAAGTCGGACGGCAAAAATTCCACGCCCGTTTGCTTGCTCACTTCGTACCCCAAAGCGTTGATGACGTCGGCGTTCTTGTGCGGCGAAACGGTGAGCGTGGTGCAAAAGTGATCGAATCCGCCCTTTTTAGCCTCGTTCGCCGTGTTCAAAAGGCGCAAATAAAAGCATTTTTCGCACCTGTCGCCCCCCTCGGGCGCGTTTTCGAGCCCGCGCACGGCGCAAAGGTAGTTGTCGTTGTCGTACTCCCCCTCGATGAGCGGGACGGACAACAATTCGCACAGTCGACGTTGTTCGGCGATGCGGTGCGCGTACTCCTCATAAGGCATGATATTGGGATTGTAATAGTAGACGGTAACGTTCGTTTTCGGCGTGAGAACTTCGAGCACGCTGCTCGAACACGGCGCGCAACAGCTGTGCAACAGCAATTTTTCGACCGAGCCGCTACTCAGAATATTTTCCATTTCCTCATAAAATCTTGCCATGCTCAAAGTATAAACAAAAACGCGCGTTTTGTCAAGGGGCGCGGTCGGACGAAAGCGGCACATTCGATAATAAAATTTATTTTTTTCTATCGAATGTCGCGTGTAAGCGGCGGCGTCGGCGATTAAATTCGTCAAAAAAGGGAAAAAACCAAAGAGAAAAAGTACTTTGCCAAAAAAGGAGCGAAAAATGCTGTACAAAGACTGGCTTATTGAATGGCTGGAACTTTACGTCAAGCCCACGACAAAGGAAAGAACGTACAAAAAATATCGTCGCGAGGCGGAGATGTATCTTCTGCCCGCGCTTGGCGATCATGACGTGCGCGAACTGACGGCGGTGGAATTGCAGAAATTTTCCACGTCGCTGTCCGAACGCGGATTGGCGCCGGGCAGCGTCAATTTCGTCGTCGCTATCTTAAAGACATCGCTGAAAAAAGGCGTATCGCTCGGAGTCATCGACAGGCAATATTCGGACGCCATAGTCCGTCCCAAGGCGCGAAAAAGCAGAATATCGTGTTTTGGCAAGGACGAGCAAAAGAAGATAGAAAATTACATTATGAAAATGCGGCGACCGTACCTGTTCGGCATACTCATCAGTTTGTACACGGGGGTCAGGATAGGCGAACTTCTCGCGCTGACCTGGGAAGACATCGACCTCAAAAAAGGCACCATGTCGGTAACGCGTTCGTGTCACGACAGCTGGGTCGAAAACCGATATGTAAAGATATTCGACACGACGAAAACGCAAAGTTCGGAGCGCGTCATACCGTTGCCGCGTCAACTCATCGAATACATGAAGGTCGTGCGCAAGCAGACGGGAGCGCGATTCGTGGTGGTGGGCAGAACGGAATACGGCGCGGAAATACGCTCCTATCAACGCACATTCGACACGATACTGCGCAAACTCAATATCGCGCACAGAGGCTTTCACGCGCTCAGACACACCTTTGCGACGAGGGCGTTGGAAGTCGGAATGGACGTCAAGACGCTTTCGGACATACTCGGGCACAAAAATCCGATGATAACCTTGGATAGATACGCCCACTCGCTCATGGAACACAAGACGGAAATGATGAACAAAGTGGGACGATTGCTCGGTTAGGCGCAAAAAAACCTATCGCAAGTTTGATTTAATAAAAAATAAAAAATGCGTTTGTAAGAAAAGTACGAACGCATTTTTTACTATCCCTGTGTACGGAGAATAAACTATTCTATGTACTTTTACAGAGTATAGTCTACCCCATTTTATATGAAAAGTCAAGACTATTCTGCCTTTGTGCCAAATAAATCACATATTTTTTATTTTTTCGCTACAAAAAGGCGTATCCCGCGCCCCTCGGCAGGCAAAAAAAGTACATAGAATAGTTTATTCTATGGTCTTTGATACGCAAAAAAATATACAGATATTTTCTACAAAATATTCCCTCATAAGCGTGAAAAAGGAGGTTTGAGATGAAATTACACAGAAAGATCGGAAAGCGCGGCTTTACGGTGGCGGAACTGCTGATAGTAGTCGCCATTATCGCCATACTTATAGGCATCGGGTTCACTTTTGTCGATCCGCATGAATTGACTTATGTCGAAGCAAACAGGAACGCCGAATCCATTGCAACCGCGGCACAGAACAGGCTTACCGCGCTGAGGAACGCAGGCGAAATAGACTATTTGCAGCAAATGGGAAAAAGCATTGCCGAATACACAAGCAGCAGCGAAAATAAGAACGGCGGCTACCGATATATATTCAGTCATGACGCAGAAAACAAGAAAAATCCCGAAATGACATATATACTCCCCTATGGCTCGATCGACCCCGAACTCACAAAGGGCTATTACGCTCTGTGCATACAGTCTGACACGGGCATGGTGCAGGAGGCATATTATTCGGCGGACATAAATTTCGCGACCTTAGACATGAACGCTATAAAAGAGCAATCGTATCGCAAAAACAGGCTTATAGGGTTCTACCAAGGCATAGTAGACGAGGCGGAAATAGCTTTCGCTCAACTCCCCACCCCGCAGCTTACGATAAACAACTACGAGAACCTCGAACTTTACATTTATCTTCCCGAGGTACAGGAACTTGTAGACCTTAACAAGCAATTGGCTATTCGCGTTTCGCTTGCCGACGAGGACGGAAAGGCTTATGACAATCTCACTCTCGATGATACCGCGATATACAGGACATACACATATGCGGACAAAGATAGCATTCATGAGGTCGATCAAGCGACCGCGGGCATAAAAATGGGGCAAACTTACAGGCTGATACTCGACACCCCTGCTATCAAAATATCCAACGGTTATACCAAAGAAGCGAATACAATTTACGAAGAAGTTAAAGGCATAGCCGATGTCGACAAACCGCCCACGGGAAAATTCGAGGCTTGGGCGAATTTAACTGCCGCTTACAGAAAAAATACAGCGAAAGAAAACGGCGGTATATTCAAACTCGGCGATAATGTTCAGATAACCGTTACCGTATTCTGCCTTTATGATGACGAGGCTGCGCAAAAAACGACGGATTGTATCGATCCGACCTATATGCCCCGCTCGGGAACGGTCAAATTCAACGGCTGGTTCGACTCTTATGACGGTTCGAGCTCCGTCAACATTGCGTGCGGCAGACATCTGCAAAACCTCGGGCTTCTTACCGAATTATATTCGGATTTGGAGAAATATTTGCCAACAAATGAAGACGGCAGCTATGACTACTCTTTGGCAAGTCGCGGCAAAGGATATTATTATACCGACGACGGAGATCACCACAGCAATAAGTACAATTACAGAAATTATGTGCAAGACGATATCAGAAAAGCGAATCAGGTAAAAGCGATCGATTTCGACAGTGACGCTTGGACGTATTATAACGGCACGGATTATTTGCCCATACCTTTCGATCCCATAAACGTCACGAACAAAAACGGCTCCTTTTACTATTACGGCAACTATCTTACGATAAAGCACCTGCATGTGGACGCGCCTTTTTATGCGGGCTTGTTCGGCTACGCGTACAGCGAAAAACTTTACGACATACTGCTCGTAAATCCCTATGTAAGGTCGAGTATAACAGCATATGCCGCCGAAGTATACGAAGTGGGCGTCGGCGCGCTGATAGGAACGAGCAGAAATTCCGGAGAGATAAAAAACTGTCAAGTATATATGGAAGAGGAAAACGGAGAGTACAATAAGAATTATCGTATCATAGGCGACCAATATGTAGGCGGGCTTATAGGATTCTGCGAGGACGAAGACATAGAAGTTTGTTCCGCGTCGGTATACACAGGTTCCAATCCCGAAGCGACAGAAGAAACGCCCGGCGTAAGCGCAGCTGCCGAAGCCCCGACAAAGCTGTCCAACTATGTAGGCGGACTTATAGGTTGTATCACGGGCGACTCCGACATAGAGCGTTGCTATGCGGCAAGCAACCTTACGGGCGTACATGTCGGCGGACTTGTCGGTATAGTAATGCAGGACTCCGACGACTCGGGCGACGACTACGACATTCATTCGTGTTATACGGCAGGTCATATCGAGCAAGCTACAGTTAGCGCGGCGGGCCTTATAGGCTATATCGACGAACAAGGCGGCTACGGAAAATCCGCTCTTCGCGCCTATCAGAACTATTGCGTCGTAATTTACGGCAAGGAAAATTCCGATACGAGTTCGGGAGCATTACCGTATGTATGGGATGACAAGATCGGCGACTCGCCCGTTCCCATTTACGGAACTTTCGAGGGCGACGGATTCAAATGGCTGTATTCCGATTCGGGATATCTTACGGGCAATATAGGCAGCGTCTACTCGTTCCTCGGCTCCAATTTCGTTTCCGATAACGAAAACTATTATATTCCGCAAAAAGGTATTACTTACAGCGACAGCGATTATTTCACATCGATGAAAGATATCTCGGAGAATTTCCTGGATAAATTGAATAATAATGAAAGTTTTGATAATACTTCCGCTATTCAAACTGCGATATCGGGCAGCCGCGATCAATTGCGCTATGCAAAGCAACTCGACACCCTCGAAGAGATGAAGAACCTTATGGAACGTATCATCTATGAACTCGACTCCGAAACAGCAACATATGAATATAAAGACCCGCAAGATCCGAATAAAACAAAAAAAGGTACTTATCGCGACGGTGGATATTATTCAAGTAGTGAAGCAGCAAATATAGGCGGATATGTATATCTTGACATTGGCGATTGCAAGATACGCGGAGTTCCAGCAACCAACAGCATAAAGTTCACTCTTATTGAAGCAATGAAAGCCATCTACGGAAAGGACAGTTGCACTGATACCGACGGAAAAAAATATGATTTCAGCAACAATGAAAACGCCACAAACGGTGCGCCGAAAAAAACGATTGCAGGTGGGCTTGACAGTGCGCACAAAGAAACTAACAATACTTTTATGTACTATTACGAAAATTTAAAAAGCGCATTGAGCAAAATGATCGATGGCACCGCCACCGTTTCCGAAAAAGCCATGGTCGACAGAATGCTCGGCACCACAAACGGCACAGGCAAAGCGGATTGTTACCGAAGTGGAACGCTTTACACGAATTTTTATGATAGATTGCTTTACCGAGGAATTGATAAAGCAAAGGATTATTTTGAAAATTCAAAAGATAAAATCGGCGAAGAAACATACAGATATTTCCGTGATCGTTTGGTAAAATGCTTCAAGGGATACCTCGGAACAATGACTGCAAACGTACTATCCGTCAAAGAATCGCTTCAAACAAAGAAAGAATATATCATGACTGAGATGATCAAGGATATCGACCTCGTTATAACCGTAGCCAAAAAATGGTCAGATAGCACCCCGATGGGACCATACAAGGATAAGATCTTGTCGTATGCGCAGAACTTAAAGAAATATCTGGAAAAGGTACAAGAAAAAGTAAAAGGTTTGAGAGAAACAAAACTTGTTGAAAAAACAGAAACTACGCCGGAGCATTTGGAAGATCAAGCACCCGATACTCTACTACAAGATTTGAAAGAGATGATAAAGAGCAAACAGATCTTTGAACTTGTGGACAAAGACGGAAAGGATGTAAGCAATGGAAAAGAGATCCTCGATCTCGACGGCAGACCTATATATGGTGTAGCGGACTTCTTCGACTTCTTCTATGAGATCTTTAATTCCGAATATTACTATTCTGTCAAAAATGGAAATTGGAAAAAATCCACCAAAGATGACGGTGGCAAAATAATAAAAAATCAGGAAGATTACACCTTAAAGGCGACCGATAAAACGCGAAACGGCATTTACGTCTACGAATATGAAGTATCCGAGAAATTGACCTCGGGTGATGAAAAAGGAATGCGCGGTATACGCGATATGCTCAGTCAATGGCGAAGCTACTTGAATGTGCTGGACGCTCAATACTACTCGGGCGTTGAGGGCGCAATGGACGAACTCGACTATATGTGCAAATTAAAGAACAACAACAAAGCTAACGACGACGACATTAAGAGAGCGATAGCCAATTGCAGGGACGAAATTACGGACTGCCTCGGGCAGGAGTGGGAAAATCACGACTCGGGACACAGGATATACTCTTCTTTTGAACTTCGCCGTATCGTCCGAAACATGAATGTAAGCAAGACCTCTCGACACGAAAATGATGACTTTGTCATCAATTACGGTGGATACGATCGACCCGATATTTACGGCGAAGATACGGGTAGAGAGGCAATGTTCTCCACGACCGAACAGCATTATGTTGACCAAGATAACGGCGTATACAACAACGTATTCCCCTATCTCGAAAACAAATATACCAGATATTATCCCTTCCCCATGATAGAAGCGACAGCAACAACTACGGGAGAACAAAAACAAGCGACCGATATGTTGTTCCACTACGGCGATTGGCTCACCAATGACCTTTGGGAAGATGATTGCACGTTGAGCGGTAAAACACACAAATATCATTTTGTCGAAACTTCGGAACTTGCTTCCGTGGTGCAGGACGCTATCGACGCGCTCAATATCATAAAGCAATTCTCCGAGGACGGAAAGAAGGCCGACGGCACGAACAGTGACAAACCCGATTCGGGCTTCTGGAATCGTGATGACGGAATGGGTCTGTACAAAAAGTACGTCGACGATCAAGTGGACGACGCTTTGGCTGCGCTCGGAAAACTTAGCTCCGCCATAGAAACCTATGAAACCGCACTCGAAGCATACGAAGAAAACGATAACGAAGAAAACAAGAATGATTTGCAAACTGCGATTGAAACCGTACAAAAATGGCTTAGCGATTATTTCCCAAATAGCGCATATTCCGAATATAAGGAACTGTACGACATGTTTGACACCGACAAAATACCGAGTATACCTATACCAGAAGGTAAAGAACTAACAAAGTCGATAAAAGATACCGTAGACTCTATAAACACGAATTATGACACTTCCTCCAACGGTATGCGCTACCTAAGAACATTGCTTGGGCTCAGCCTTAACGCATTGGAAAATATGCGTGAAAATACATTCAGCCGAAACGAGAGCGGAACGGTTTACGAAGCAAATCTGTTAAACGCCAAAAAAAGCCTCGAACTTATCAAAGTCCTGTCCGCTTCGAGTTCGTCATATTGGAAAAGCGGCATGATCAGTTATAAAGCTAAGGTCGACAGTATGGTCGGTACTGCAATGGATTCATTGAACGCTCTATTGAAAAAAGTGCGCAACTATGTAACGGCATACAGAAGTAATCCGAGCGCCGATCATTCTGCTTTGAAAACCGATTTGGAATCAGCTTACACAACTGCAAAAAATTATTACAATACGCTTTGGTATTACTTCGACAACGATGTTAAAACAGTAGTCGATAACGTTATCGACAGTAAAGGCGTTATCAAAGATAAAGGCACCGATTCTACTGATACAAATAATTCACACTACGGTATGCGCGATATACGAGAGTTGCTCGGCGGTTGGAACGGTAGCTTGTTTGGCACATATGTAAAAGACAACACCTATACCGATATTCCCGAATACAACCCACAATCCCTTTATGACGAACTTGAATAAGGAGTACGAAATGAAACAAACGAGATCCATTTTGAAAAATCGACGCGGAGCTTCCGTCATTTTAGCGATACTTATCTTTTTGCTCTGTGCGCTTGCGGGCGCGTCCGCATTTATCATGGCGACCGCCAATGCGGGCAGATATTCGCATAGCGAGGACGACCAACAGCCCTATTATACGGTCACTTCCGCCGCAATGCTTATGCTCGACCTGTTAGACGGCGCCAGATATGAGTCGCAACCTATCAAATATATCTACGAAAGAACGTGGCACTTTGAGGAAGGCAAAACGGAAGGCGGAACGGAAGAACCTCCCTCCCACCCTCAGACCGAAAAGTATACCATAAATATTTTCGATGACGTAAAATACAAAGACGCTATCAAAAAAGCAACAGACTCTGACGGAACATTGCACTATGACTTTGAAAACAATAGTATGCTGCAATATTGGAAACTTAACGTTAACTCTGATAAATATGACGCTTCATTAAAAGGGGCAATGCACCATACAAATTCTAATTTAAATAAGTTAGGACTGTACAGTCAGATCGCAAGCTATGTAGACAGACTTATCCCATTTCTCGGTATTCAACAGGAATGGTACAGCACGGTAGAAGAACATATCAAGCGCGATTATTTCAAGCCGACAGAAGAGGAATATCTTAACTACACTTTCAAGATCACGACGGACGACGACAAACTCGGCGAGGTGCAATGCCGCCTTATAATGAAAGAAAACTATGATATGATATTGTCATTCGTTTACGCCGTCGAGAACGACAACAATAAGTCGCAATATGCCGCCAATATCTATTGGGAAGCGGAAGTCAAAGACGTGACCAATTCAAAACAGTCGGAAATGGTTTACACCGAGGATATCGGCGGGAAAGATAAGGGAACGATAGGCACAATGACTACCACCAACACAAAGACCATTACGGTCGAATGGAAAAAAGAGAACGCTACCCTTTCCCGTGGCGAAGCTGCATAGCAAAAGGAGAATATTATGAAAAAGAATTTATCTAAACTGCGCTCGCATAAGGGCGAATCGTTTGTGGAAATTTTGATAGCTATCCTTATCGTCGCTTTCGGCTGTCTGCTGCTTGCGTCGATGTTCAGCGCGTCGTTCGATCTCAATACTTCCGCTCAGCAAAAGGATAAAGAATTTTATCAGAGCATTTCCGATATGGAAAGCGAAAGCAATCTTGTTGACGATGATTTTCAAGTCACCATTACCGAAACGGATGGCAACGGTACAACGAGCGGTGCTTCGGTGAACGTGAACACAAATAAATACGGCGACGAAAACGGACTTACGTCTTATCGCAAAAATTAAAAGGAGTTTGATATGATAAAGAAAGCGATTTCCAAAAAAGGCTTTACTTTGACCGAGGCTCTCATAGCCGTCGCTATCCTTGCGATCTTCGTGTCCATGGCTGCCGTCGGTACGTCGGGCATGTTCGGCACGGGCGAGCAAATGATGGCGGTTTCCAAAGCGGCTGTCCTCGGCTCCGACGTTATGCAGGCGATAACAAACGAACTCCGTTTCGGTGAGGATTTCTATATAATAGATGAAAGTGCGTCAGATGAAAGTAAAAAAAAGATAAATGTAACAACTATATATGAAGGCACCAAACCGTCTATAACTGTTAAGCAGATATCGTTCAGCAGCGCTACTTACGGAGAAAACAGCACTATATCAGTCAGCGTGGGCGACGAAACAATAAAAGCGTCATCGAGCGACGCCCTCCCCATAACCCTACCCAAGGGCTGCCTTATTGTAAAATCTACTCAATACGGAAGCGATCGCACTTCCATTCCTATCAGTACCGCGGCTTACGACGAAATTTATATAAGCGACCTTACTTTTTCCTATGTGTACAAAGAGTCAACAGAGGAAAGAAAAGACGAGAATGGTAATAAAGTAACAGTCACAAAGTACACTTGCTCGGGCATCAAGGTCGATCTTGAAATCTCCTCTTCGAGCGAAAATAAGCCGCTGTGGTCAAATAGCGTTCAAATCTACCCCCTCTACCTCAAAACCAAATAACTCATAAGGCAAGAAATATTGCCCATACGGATCTTAAAAAAAATCAACGGTTTGACAATTCGTCAAGCCGTTTATTATTTGCTTTGCTTTCGCGCTGAATTAGCGTTTTATCACGGATCAGTTGTCGATATTTTGTTCGGCGTCAGCAGACTTTTGCGCTTTTTTCAGCGCCTTTTTTATCCACAGTGCCAAATAGAAAACCAGCCCGCCCGCTATCGCGATGATCATGTCCGTCATTGTGTCCGTAAGCGGCGATATGCCCTTTTCTATCGCGCTCTCCACGCCTTGCATATCGCTATGCAAAAACAGATCGGCTACATATTCGTAGATCTCCCACAAAGCCGCAAACGCGATCGTGAGCAGCATGAATATTACATAGTGTATCCATTTCGGCTCTTTCTTCTCGAAATTGACGTAAAGATAGTACACTATGGCGCAACACAAAAATCCGAAATATCCGTGCGTGAAAAGATCCCACCAGAATAATTTCTTGTACATTCCCATCGCCGTGCCCAAATATACCGCAAGCACAAAGTGCAAACACGTCAATATTATGATATAGCGCGGAATACCTAACTTCCACTTTCGCACGGCAAAAATGAACGCGAACGCAACTATCGTGATAAACACAACGGAAAAGTATGCGCTCCCTTTGCGCGTGGTTATGACGGTCGAATAAAGTATCAAAGTGACGATCGCCAACAAAAGGTTTACTATCGCGGGGAGATAGTCTATAAAAATTTTTTTGTTTCGCGTCTTTTTTGCTTCTTGTTCTTGCATTTGAGCCGATCACCTCTTTTTCGTCAATTATAACAGTTTATAAAATAATTGACAAGCGTTTTAACTGCCAACATTAAGAAAGGCTTCACTTAGCTAAGGTGCGCCTGTCAAGTGGTTTATGAATAGTTAAAACAATCCCCTCAGTCTGCTTCGCAGCCCGCTCCCCTTGCTAAGGGGCGCCTATTATATGGTCGCGAAATCATGTCCCTTACTAAGGATAGCCTATCGCGTCGCTACCCTCACTTATCGGCACTCTCGCGCTGACCTTTTGCAAGGCTTCCCCTTTTTATAAAAGGGGAGGCTCCGCCGTAGGCGGTGGTGAGGATTATGTTCTCCTCGTATACTACCTCCTTAGCCGAGGAGCGGAGCGACGAACACCATGGATCAAAACCCTCATCAGTGCCTGACGGCACAGCTTCCCCCGATATTCAGTTCTGTTTTCTCCCGAAGTTTATCCCGCAGGGGAAGCCTTTCAAGCGGCTTGCGTCGTTTTTATAAGGGTGAAGGCCTTTTTGTAGTCGGCAAAGGTGCGTGATATTGCTACCTTTAAAAAAGGCGCCACTTAGCAAGGGGAAGCCTTTCAAGCGGCTTGCGCCGTTTTTATAAGTGAGAGGCCTTTTTGTAGTCGGCAAAGGTGCGTGATATTGCTACCTTTAAAAAAGGCGCCACTTAGCAAGGGGAGCTGTCGCCGTTAAGGCGACTGAGGGGATTGTCATAGAGGATTGGAGCGACGAACTTCTCGGGTCTATTTAATATCGATTAAACTAAAAAACAGTAAAAAAATAAGGCGACAGATTTCGCCCGAAAGAAAAAAATAAAGTACATAGAATATATTGTTCTATGTACTTTGTGCATTTATTATATA